>DATFDC010000554.1:0-4231 GCA_035252415.1 Solirubrobacteraceae bacterium | reverse complement strand
GGGCGGGAGCGATCTTCGGCTTGGCCGGGCAGCTTCGGTGCGGTGAGCTCGCCCGCGTCGATGCCGATGTCGTCGGCGTGCGCTCCGCCGTGTGCCGCAGTGGCGACCGGGCCGCCGAGCTCGACTCGGAGCTCGTCGCGGCCGCGGTCGCCGGTCTGCGTGCTGGGGGCGACGGTTTGGCGGCCTCGCTAGCTGGTTCGGGGCGCCAGGCCGGTGTCGACGAGTAGATCGCCGAAGCTGAACTTCGGCGTCTCGGGCGCGAGCTTGACCAGCCTCGGATCCGGACGGAAGTTCGTGTGCAGGATCGAGCCCGGGGTGTCCCACAGGACCTGGATGAACGTCTGGGCGACGATGCTGCCGCCGACGCATCCGAGCACCGCGCCCGACTGCTTGGCCTCGGCGAGGACGTAGTAGATCAGCGGTGTCCCGTTGTTGAACACGGAATCCCTGGTCGGGTTGATCTGCGTCGCGGGGATCGCGTGGCAACCGATCGCTCGAGCGATCGTCTGACCGGAGGCCAGGCCGTCGTAGTTGCCGCGGGCGAAGTCCCGTGCGATCAGGGAGCCGGAGCCGTTGCACACCGGATCGGCCACGTCGGGACACCCAAAGATCGACTCCGCCGGCAGGTTGAACAGCGCTGGGCTGATTGTCGGCTGGGTCTGGCGAGCGAAGTTGATCCCGGGGTCATTCTGGTTCGCGTCGAGTTCCGGCACGAAGTACCTCCACTGGATCTGGTGGCCGGCCGGGTTCGGCTGGTCGCATATGGAGGTAGAGGTGCACGTCGTCGTAGTGGCGCCGTTGGGACCCGGGAGCGGTGCGCCGCCGGACAGGTCGCCGACCTGGTAGGAGCTGAGGTTGAAGATCGGGACGTTGTCGTCGATGTCGGTGGTGGTCGGGAAGATGTCGTTGATGTGGTAGTTGTTGCGCACCAGCGCGTGCCCGAAGCGGTACGCGCCGACCGAGAACTCGATCGGGGTGAAGTTGGCGTTGGGCAAGTTCGGCGTGTTCACCTGCGCGCCGCGCGACCCAAACGTGAGGTACTTGTTGATCGTGCTCTGTCCCACGTAGGCCGGCAGCACGTCGGTCAGCACGATCTCCTGGTAGTAGTCCTCGGTCAGCTGGCGAGCCTGGGAGTAGCTCCGGCCCTGGTTGACGAAGTTGTTGTAGAAGGCAACGAACGCAGCCGAGATCTGAGACAGGATCTGGGTCTCGTCATCGCGTGGCTCGACCAGGATCGCCTGGCCGTGGAGTTGCGAGCGAGGTCGAAGACGCCACCGTTGCCGGTCACCGTCGGGAAGCCGTCCGGCTGGGGCGTGCCCAGGGTCCCCGACACCAGCAGATGCCTGTGGTCCGAGGCATACAGCTGCGGGTCGACCGACGGTCCGCCGCCGAACACGTTGTTGAGGTCGAAGCGGAAGCTCTCGAGGTTGGTCAACGAGCTCGGGTTCACGTTTGCCGTCGGCTGAGTGGTCCCATCGAGATCGAGGTTGTGGTCGATGAACTGGCCGAGATACGTGTACTCCGCGGGGAGGGTGGGGCTGTCGTCGCCGGTGCCGCGATCGGTCCCCGGTGGGTCGGGCGTCTGGTTCGCCATCGTCGCGGCGAGATCGGCCGCGGCCTGGTCGGAGTAGTGGAACGCCGGCAGCGTCGGGAACATCGTCCCGAAGCACATCGCAGTGCGGGGCGCCGGGCCATCCACACTGCCGCTGGTGCACGAAGCCGCAGACGCCTGGCGGGCGCTCAGCAACAAGAGCGCCGCGACCAACAGTGTCGCCGCGGTAACTGCCTTGGTCTTGAGCAGGGTCATTCGTCACCTCACAGGTAAGGCTTGGCAGGCCGGCCCATCCGTCACCGGGCAGGTCCGGGAACGCACCCGAGACCGGCGATGACGGTGTTCAGCCCCTCACGTCCCCACGGACATGTACGTCTTGCGTAACAGGCGAGCGGCAATCTATCCCCACCGGCCGCGGCTTGCCTAGGGTCAATTTGTGGCAGCCCCGCGCCATACCCGGGACTGCTATGTGCGATATCGCAAGATGTCGGCGATCCGCAGCGCGATCAACAACTCATCACAGCGATCGCTGACGCGGTGATTGATCATCTGCTCGGCAGTGCGGAGCTGCCGCTCGATCGTCTTGCGGTCCCGATGACGCACCGCGGCTGTGGCCGACACGCTCTGCCCGTGCTCGAGGTAGGACCTGAGGGTCTCACGCAGCTCGCCCATCCGCTCACTTGGATCGTCCAGCTCGCCAAGCTCGCGTTCGATGAACCCCCTGGCGAGATCGGTGTCGCGCAGCAGGGCGATGAGGAGGCGCATATCGGCGAAGCGAACCGCGGGCTGGTTGGTCGCCGCGGCGATCGCCCTTGCCTCGAGCGCCTGATGATGACTTGCCGCGAAGCCGGCGATCCCTTCCGCGGGCTCTCCGAACACGACCTGACCGTCTCTCGGATCCAGCGACGCGATCAACGCGTCCAGATCGCTGTCGGCGATCCTGCTCCGCCCACCGAGCCACCCCCACATTGCGGCGTCGGGAGCCTTGACCAGCAGCAGCGGCCGCTGGGCCCGGCGGGCCAGCCCAACCACCTGTTCCGGGGCATCCGCGACGATCGCGACGTGGTGATCGGCAAGGTCATAGCCGAGGTCGCCGGGCTCGAGCCACTCTCCCTCGAGGGCGCGTGTCACGGCCCGCAGGCCGCGCTCTTCGTCGATCCCCGCGGCGCGTGCGACCTCGGTCTCGCACGCGTTGCGGAACAGCTCGCTAGCGCGGGCCGCGTGACCGGTGAGCCGAACCCGTGCGGCTTTCACCACATCCCAGCAGACTGCCGTGTCCGGAAGCGTTCGTTCGGCAACCACCTGGAAGCGGTCCCAGAAGACCTCTCCGGCCAGCAGCCACCCATCGGCAAGACCGGTCAGCTCATACTGAGGATCTGCCGACAACCGGGCGAGCTCGAGCAGGTCCGGGGGCAGCTCCTGCGGAAGCTCGGACGCCGATCGCAGCCGGGCCAGCGTGTCGCGCACGGCGGCAGCCAGCGCCCTCCGCAACGCGTCCTGGAGCGTCGGCGACAGCGCGCCCTGGGCGGCCTGGATCCGGGCGACCACCCGATCCTCGGCGTTCCTGACCAGTACGTCGAGCTCCGCCTCGACTTCGGCGGCAACTTCGGCCACATTGGCCCAGACATCATCAGCGTCCTCAGGACGTCGGCCCAGGTCCCTGGTGATCACGCCTTCCCCTCCCCGCGACCTTTCTCTTCCATTCGCCTGCGGAGTTAGCTGACGGACTCGCGCTGAAAGAGTTCGCGCTACGCCGTCCGATTGACGGCGACTCGCCCCTGAGGCCAGAGTGGCCCCTGTGGTTCCCCCGCTCCCGAGATCTGGCGATCGCGGGACTCGGCTGAATATGTGCTCGGTTGTGCAGAGGCTACCGAGGGCAGTGGCCAAAAGCCAGGCGTCGGCTAACCCCTGGTGATTCGCGTGCCGGACGCGCTCCCGGAGCCGGGCGTACGGACGATGACGGTCACTCCGGTCCGGTGTACCGCCTCCGGTAGATAGAGGTCGACGGCCCGTCCATCGCCCGTGTCCTGCGAGTTTTTTAGCTCGGCGGCGGTCAACCGCAAGCCCGGCGCCGGCACTCCGGCCGCGGGCTTGAGCAGGACGGCCTCCTTCGCGCCGATCGCGCCCGCCGCCAGCACGGCCAGCGAATCGCTGGTGACTGCCCACGACTCGGGTATCTCGGGACGTCCTGCGAACGCCGGCGCCGCCAGCAACAGGCCGATCGATCGGGGCGCGACGAGTTCGGCGAGCGGCTCGGCTTCCGGCAGGAGGGGGGCGAGCAGCACGCCGAGCTGATCCATTGCCCGCAGCGCCAGCTCGTGTGCGATGCCGTCGGCCAGCCTCACCTGGGCGTCGACGGCGCGGACCGCGTCGGCGAACGGGCCGCCCCCGGGCACGACCAGGACAGGCTGCGCCGCAGCTAACGCGGTCACCTCTGCGCACCCCCGGCGCAGACCCTCCATGCCCTCCGCGCGCAGGAGGCCGCCGCCGACCTTGACGACGATCGGGGGGCGGTCAGTCACGGCCGAGGACCGACAGCGCGACCGCGGCCGCGACATCGCCGCCCGTGCCGTTCAGAAGAGAGATGTCCTCGTGGACCGGGAGGCCGCAGCGCGCCGCCGCGGCGCGGGCCAGGAACGTGCCCACCCCGACCGCGAGCACCGGACCCCCGGCGGGCAG
>DATFDC010000553.1:0-7296 GCA_035252415.1 Solirubrobacteraceae bacterium | reverse complement strand
CGAGGTCGAGAAGGATGCCCTCGGGTCAGAGGCCGTGGTCGTGGCCCCCGCGGCGCAGACGAGCGGGCTGACGCCGGCGAGCTACTTCCAATCGCAGCTCAGCAGCGTCGAATCACAGGTGACGGCGAACGGCGGGACCCTCACGGTGACCGGCACCGGCTCGCAGAACGGAAACCCATCGGCGACGTTCACCGCGTCGATCGCCGGACAGACGGCGACCGGCCAAGCCTCGGTGTTGGTGGAGCCGCTGGCCGGTCAGGCCGGGTCCTCAGAACTCGTGTTCTTCGCCGATTGGGCGCCCTCGGCCGCATTCGCCGGCGAGTCCTCGCTGCTCACCTCGGTGGCGGACTGCTTCGGCCCGGAGACGGCGAGCCTGTACCGGATCTACCAGGACGCGGCGTTCACGTACATCCTGCCGCCGGGGTGGACCGTCCCCAGCGGTTACGAGGGCCAGGACAACCTGAACCTCGTCGACGCAAATGGCGACATCGTGGCCTACCAGGCCACGAACAACGGGGTCCTCGCCTTCAACTCGCCACAGACGCTGATCGACGGCTTCCTGAACGCCACGAACGTCACCGGCGTGACGAAGCTGTGGAGCAGCACCCCATCCGGTGGAAGCATCGAGTACGAGGAGTTCACCGCGACCTTCCAGGGCCGGCAGGTCCACGGCCTGATCTACGGACAGGCAACCAACGTGAACGGCTTCTACGACGGGACCATCCGGGTCGCCCTCGCGCCGGCGGGCGACTGGAACGCGGTCAACGGGGCGATGATCCAGATGGCCGGAGCGATCCAGCACAACTTCACCCAGGACCTCGAGACGATCAACCAGCTCAACCAGCAGTGGCAGAGCTTCAGCAATCAGGTCGCGAACTTCGACGACACCCTCAACAACCAGCAGTTGACCCAGGACCCGAGGACCGGCATCTACTACGACGCCCCCTACGACTCCTATGACGTGGGCGGCGCGAACGGCCCCGGCTACTACAACGACGATCAGAAGCTGGACATCATCAACCGGCAGTAACCCCCGCGACGAGAGGGGCCCGGTCCGCGCCGGGCCCTTCTCCGACATCCCCGGCGTGACCGCGAACGGCCCAGCTAGCGGGGCGTCGGCGTCGGCCCGGACCGCCTGAGACCGATGGTCTTCTTGGGCTTGGCGCGCGTGCGCCCGAAGCTCTCGAGGACGATCAAGCAGGCCACCGCGACCACGGCGAGCAGGACGAAGCCGAGCACGTAGCTGCCGGTCAGCGACTTGACGATCGCCATGACCAGCGGGGGGAAGAAGCCGCCGAGCCCGCCGGCCGCACCGACCACGCCGGTCACCGCGCCCACATCGTTCGGGAACCACGCCGCGACGAGCTTGAACACCGCGCCGGTGCCGAGCCCGAGCGCCACCGCGACGGTCAGGCAGCAGATCGTGAGCGCCACTATGTCCCGGTAGGCCACCGCGAGCCCGGCGGCGAGCGCGATGGTTCCGACGAAGCAGATACGCAGGACGCGCTCAGCTCCGATGCGATCCGACAGCCAGCCCCCCACGGGACGGGCGACCACGGCCAGGAAGGCAAACCCCGCGGCGCGGTAGCCAGCGTCGGTCTTGCTCAAGTGGTGCACCCCGACGAGCAGCTTGGGCAGGTACAGGAACATCGCCACGAAACCGCCGAAGGCGAGGAAGTAGAACAGCGTCAGCGCCCAGGCGCGGCCGCTGTGCTTGAAAACGGCGAGTGGCGCGGTGAACGAGAGGCGACCTGACGCCGGCGGGGCGGGGGCGTCACGGGCGGTCAGCCAGAAGACCACGGTCATTACCGCCATCAGGACGGCGGCGACCCAGAACGGCGTGGCGAGGCTCCAGTGCTTGGCCATCTTCGGCGCGGTGAGGGCGGCCAGAACGGTGCCGCCCATGCCAATCCCGTACACCCCGAGAGCCAGCCCCTGGCGCTGCTTGTCATACCAGCGATTCACGAACGGCACCCCCACGGCAAAGGAGGCGCCGGTCACGCCGAGCAGGAAGCCGAGCACCACGACCTCCGCGAACGAGTCGTGGAGCAGGGCCAGGAGCACCAGGGGGACGATGCTGTAGACCATCAGCGTGGTGAACACGATCCGGCCGCCGAAGCGGTCGGCGAGGATCCCGAGCGGGATCCGCAGCACCGAGCCGAGGACTACCGGGATCGCCACCACGAGCGCGAGCTGGAAGTCGCTCAGGTGAAGGTGGGTCTGAAGCGTGGGCCCGAGCGGCCCCAGCATGCTCCAGGCGAAGAAGCAGACGGTGAAGGCCGCCAGCGCGACGGTCAGCGCCACGGGGTTGGAGCGAGGCTGATCGGATTGCATGCGGAGTCTCTGGTCGTAGTTGCGGTTGACCGGCGGCACGAATCGGAACCCGCCACGACTATCCTCGCCAGGATCCGGAAGTCCCAAAACAGCGACCGGCCGCGATCCGGATACGTATTTTTCCGCAGCCGAAGGGACCGCGCCAGGGGTCAGCACCGTCAGCAGTCCGCCGGTGCAGATGCGGATCGGGGTGGTGCGGCGCTTACGCCGTCGCGGTCCGCACCGGATCGCCCTCGGACCGGCGCCGGGACGTCCCGTTCTCAGGCAGCCTGGTTGCGGTAGTAGGCGGCGTTCAGCTCGATGAAGCGCTGCCACTCATCGGGCACCTGATCCTCGGCGAAGATCGCATCGACCGGGCAGGCCTCGACGCATGCGTCGCAGTCGATGCACTCCTCCGGGTCGATGTAGAGCATCTCGACCTGGGCGTGATCGGCCTCATCGGGTGTCGGATGGATGCAGTCGACCGGGCAGACCTCCACGCACGAGTTGTCCTTGACCCCGATACACGGCTCGGCGATCACATACGTCATGGTGTGTGGGTCCTGTGGAGGATTTTCCGACTGATCCTCGGAAAATACCACGTGCGGCGGCCGCTCGGGTGCACTGTGGGAAACTCCCGCACGTGGCTGCTGGTGGGTCCGACCGCGGGGGTGACGTGCTGGCCCAGCCGACGCGGGCGCGCCTGTTCGCTCACCTCGCCGCGCTCGCGCGGCCGGCGGGCACCGATGAGCTCGCGGCCGAGCTGGGACTGCACCCGAGCGGGGTCCGGGTTCACCTTCAGCAGATGTACCGCGCCGGCCTGCTTTCCCGCGAGCGGGTGTCCCAGCCGCTCGGCCGGCCCCGCGACTGTTGGTCGATCGCGCCCGATGCGATGCCCGCGGGGGAGCCCCCCGGCGCCTACCGGCAGCTGGCGTGCTGGCTGGCCCGGAGCATCGCCTCGCGTCCGGGGCGGCTGCGGGAGGTCGAGCGCGCGGGGCGCGAGCTGGGGCGCGAGCTAAGCCCCGGCAGGAGCGGCGCGGCGGCGGAAGAGAGCCTCGGGCGGACCCTGACCGCGCTGGGCTTTGCCCCCCAGCGTGAGCCGCGAGGTCGCGGACGGACGCTGTTTCGCCTGGGTAACTGTCCTTATCGCGATGCGGTCCGGGAGAACCAGCCGGTGGTGTGCACGCTGCACCGCGGGCTGACGCTGGGACTCCTCGATGCGCTTTCGCCGAGCGCACGGCTGGCCGACTTCGTGCCCAAGGACCCGGATCGTGCGGGATGCCTGATCGAGGTGGCGGGCTTTGAGGAGAAATGAGCCGGTCTACCTCGAATGCCGAGGACTTCGGGCTGCTTTTCCGATTCGATCTGTGAAAAGCTTGGGGCCGCCGAGTAGACGCCCCGCGGCGATGCACGGTCGTTCATGAAGAGCTGGGATCTCAACGCGGTCGACCTTCGGCCCCACTCGCCGGCGATCCTGTCCAGCAGCGACGCCGCGCGGGTGATCGTCTTGCAGATTCCGGCCGGGGAGAGCCTTCAGGATCACCAGGTGCACGAACGGGCGTGGGCGACCGTGATCGACGGAGAGGTCGAGATCACGACCGCCGGTGGAGAGCGGGCGACCGGCGGAGCGGGAGTGATGGTCGAGTTCGCGCCCGGCGAACGCCACGCGGTCCGCGCACGCACCACGGCTCGCCTTCTGTTGGTTCTGGCACCGTGGCCGGGGAAAGGGCATCCCGGAGCGATGGAGCTCGACGACAAGGCGACGGTCAGGCAGCGCGCCGCCGAGCACCGAACCGGCCCGACATAGCTGAGGAGATGGCGTCCGTGACGATCGGAAATCCAGCGCCGCAGCAGCGCCCCGAGGGCTCCGATCATCGCTCCGGCAACCCGCTGCTCGATGCGCACCGGTTTCTCCGGCGCGGTCCCGTGAGCGAGGAGGGCTGGAGCCAGCTCGTGGCCAAGGACCGGGCCTGGGAGCGTTCCTACCGGGGGCGCTGGGCGCACGACAAAGTGGTGCGCTCGACGCACGGCGTGAACTGCACGGGGTCATGCTCGTGGAACATCTTTGTCAAGGACGGCCTGGTGACCTGGGAGAACCAGGCGGTCGACTATCCCTCGACCGGGCCGGACATGCCCGAGTACGAGCCGCGGGGGTGTCCCCGGGGGGCGTCGTTCTCGTGGTACCAGTACTCGCCGCTGCGCCTGAAGTATCCGTATGTGCGGGGGTCGCTGCTCGCCATGTTCCGCGAGGCGCGGCGTCGGCTGGGAGATCCGGTCGAGGCCTGGGCCGAGATCGTCGACGATCCCGAGAAGTCCCGGCTGTACCGTCGCCAGCGCGGAAAGGGCGGGTTCGTGCGGGCCTCCTGGGATGAGGTGGTCGAGCTTGTCGCGGCGGCTCATGTGCACACGATCAAGCGCTACGGCCCGGATCGCTGCGTGGGGTTCACGCCGATCCCGGCGATGTCGATGGCGTCCTACGCGGCCGGCACACGTTTTCTCTCTCTGATCGGAGGGACGATCCTGTCGTTCTACGACTGGTACGCGGACCTGCCGCCGGCCTCGCCGCAGGCGTTCGGCGACCAGACCGACGTGCCGGAGTCCGGAGACTGGTGGAACGCCGGCTACCTGATCATCTGGGGGACGAACCTGCCGACCACCCGCACGCCGGATGCCCACTTCATGGTCGAGGCGCGCTACCGAGGCCAGAAGGTGGTCGTCGTCTCGCCCGACTACGCCGAGCACACGAAGTTCGCCGACCACTGGCTGGCCGCGCCGCCGGGGACCGACGGAGCCTTGGCGATGGCGATGGGGCACGTGATCCTCAAGGAGTTCTACGTCGAGCGCCAGGTGCCGTACTTCGACGACTACGCCAAGCGGTTCACCGATCTGCCGCTTCTCGTCACGCTGCGGGAGGGCGAGGACGGCGCGTACGTTCCCGACCGGCTGTTGCGCGCGTCCGACCTTCCGTCCAACGGGGGGGAGGTCGAAAACGCCGAGTGGAAGCCCGCGGTGCTCGACGGGCGCACGGGCGAGCCCGCGGTCCCGACGGGCTCGGCCGGCCACCGCTACGGCGAGGCCGGGCGCTGGAACCTGCGCCTGAACGGGATCGAGCCGGTGCTCACACTGCTCGGTCGGGCAGGCGCTGACGCGGTGGCGGTCGACCTGCCGCGCTTCGACGCGGGCGAGCGCGAGCGGGGCGGCGTGATGCGGCGTGGCGTGCCGGCGATCAGGGTCGGTGGGCGCGTGGTGACGACCGTGCTCGATCTCACCCTCGCCCAATACGGGGTGGCTCGACCGGGGCTGCCGGGTGACTGGCCGGAGGGCTACGACGACGCCGAGTGGCCGTACACACCGGCGTGGCAGGAGCGGCTCACCGGGGTCGATCGCCACCTCGCCGCGCGGGTGGCACGGGAGTTCGCCCGCAACGCGGAGGTGACCGAGGGCCGCTCGATGATCGCGATGGGCGCGGGCACCAACCACTGGTTCCATTCCGATCAGACCTATCGCACTTTCCTGGCGCTGGTGATGCTGTGCGGCTGCGAGGGGCGAAACGGCGGCGGGTGGGCGCACTACGTGGGCCAGGAGAAGGTCAGGCCACTGGCCGGCTGGCAGACGCTGGCGTTCGCGCTCGATTGGGTGCGGCCGCCCAGGCATCAGTCGGGGACGCCGTTCTTCTACCTGGCGACCGATCAATGGCGGTATGAGTGCTACCGGCCGGCCGACCTGGCCACGCCGCTCGGCCGCGGGCTGCTGGAGGGCATGCACATCGCCGACGTCAACGCTCTCGGTGCGCGGCTGGGGTGGTTGCCGTCGTTCCCGAGCTTCGACCGCTCGACGCTCGATCTGTGCGACGAGGCGCAAGCGGCGGGCCGCGCGCCGGCCGAGCACGTCGTGGAGGAGCTACAGGCCGGCCGGCTACGGTTCGCCTGCGAGGACCCGGACGCGCCGGAGAACCATCCCAAGGTGATGACCGTGTGGCGCTCGAACGTGCTGGGCTCCTCGGGCAAGGGCCATGAGTACTTCCTCAAGCACCTCGTCGGCACGACCGAGAGCGCCGTGCGAGCCGAGGAGACCCCGCCGGAGCTCCGCCCGCGCGACGTCGCCTGGCGTGAGGAGGCGCCCGAGGGCAAGCTCGAGCTGCTGACCACGATCGACTTCCGGATGACCTCGAACGCGCTGTTCTCCGACGTGGTGCTGCCGGCGGCCACCTGGTATGAGAAATACGACCTCTCCTCCACGGATCTGCATCCGTTCGTGCACACGTTCAACGAGGCGGTCCCGCCGCCGTGGGAGAACAAGACCGACTGGGAGACGTTCCAGCGGATTGCGGCGCGCTTCTCGCAGCTCGCCGAGAAGCATCTCGGCGTGCGCCGCGATGTGATCGCCGCGCCGCTGTTGCACGACACCGCCGATGAGATCGGGCAGCCGCTGGGCGAGGTGCGCGACTGGCGTGCCGGCGAGTGCGAGCCCGTGCCCGGCCGCACGATGCCGAAGCTGATCGTGGTCGAGCGCGACTACCCGAACGTGGCAGCCAAATGGGGTGCGCTGGGCCCGCTCGTGGAGCAGCTCGGGACGCAGGTCAAGGGGGCCAGCTGGGTGGCGGATGAGGAGGTGGCCGAGCTCCGGGCCAAGAACGGGGCGGTGCGGGGCGGGGTGGCGGATGGGCGCCCGTCGCTCGAGCTTGTGCAGAACGCGTGTGAGGCGATCCTGGCGCTGTCGGGTACCTGCAACGGCCGGCTGGCGGTGGAGGGGTTCCGCTCGTTGGAGCGCACCACCGGCCTTGAGCTGACCAGCCTGGCGGAACCGCGGGCCGGCGATCGGATCACCTTCCAGGACGCGCAGGTGCAGCCGCGAGAGGTGATCACTTCGCCGGAGTGGTCGGGGATCGAGGCCCACGGCCGGCGCTACGCGCCGTTCACGATGAACGTCGAGCGTGAGAAACCGTGGCACACGCTCTCGGGACGCATGCACTTCTACGTCGAC
>DATFDC010000552.1:0-8884 GCA_035252415.1 Solirubrobacteraceae bacterium | reverse complement strand
CGAACGCCGCCCCGGAACGCTCCCTCAGTGGCGGCGCTGGTGCGCTTGCGTTCCAGTCGCGCCCACGCGTGGTCCACCTCGTCGGTGGTGAGCAGCGTGTCGACGTCGATCGGGTCGGCATCGGCCAGCAGGGTCAGGATGTAATCGGATTCAGATGCAGTCACCGCTGTGGTTCTCCTTCGAGGTCGACGGCGGCGATGCCACCGCGAGGATGAGGCGCCGGCGCGCGCGATGCAGGCGCACCGCAAAGGTCTTCTCAGAGCAGCCGAGCACGGCTGCCGCACGGGCGCGATCCAGCCCGTCCCAGGTGACCAGCATGAGCACCTCGCGGTCGCGTTCGCCCAGCCGTGCGAGCGCGTCGAGGATCCGCTGGTTCTCAGCGGGAACGGGAGCATGCTCGAACGCCGGCTCGGCCGCGACGCGCCGCGCCAACTCTGCCCGCCGACGGGCCGAGCGGTACTCGTTGTGAAGCTGGTTGCCGGCAATTGTGAACAGCCATGGCAGCGGATCCGCCGGAATCGTCTCGCGCCGTTGCCAGGCGATCATGAACGTCTCGGCGGCGATGTCCTCAGCCGCCGATTGGTCCGGTAGGCGCCGAAGCACGTAAGCCAGAACCCGCGGGTATTGCCGCCGGAACCACCCCTCGAAGTCCACGTCCGCCACACCGTGGACGACCGACGTGACGGCCGGATCCGCCTGATCCCGTCCGGGCCCGAACCGCTCAACGCCCACTGCCCTGGGTTCTAAGCTCATGCTCCTATATGTCCGGACGGCGTCCGAGATTACAGCGGCACTTCTAAGTTTCCATCCGCGCGGCTGAGGACGCGGTGTCCACGTAGGGGTTGTTTCACCCGTCCGATCCGTCCGTGACGGTTAGGTCAGCTCGTGTTCGCGGCCCTGGTGGCGGATGCGGGGCTCGAGGATTTCGGTCTCTCGAAGCGCGCGAGCGCGCTCGGAGTCCACGCGCAATGCGTGGGCCTGGCCGCGTGGAGGCCAGACGACGTTCGCCGGCGGTCGCCGCGAAGGGCGGCGGCGCCTGTTCGTTGACTACGATCCCCTGCGATGGCTACCCGCGGTCGGGCCGGGGGAGTGCTCCAATGAAGCTGATTGGCCGCGCGGTCGTATGGGTGCTTGCCTACCTTGGTGTCGTAGTGGCGCCGCTCGTGTTCGCGGTGATCGGCTCCAGCCAGCCGGACCACGGTTTTTGGACGAACTTCTCGGTAGCGCTCGGATTCACGGGGCTGGCGATGATGGGGCTTGAGTTCGCGCTTGTCGCCCGGTTCAACGCACTCGCGGCTCCGTTCGGGCAAGACGCGCTGCTCCAGTTTCACCGTCAGATCGGATACATAGGGCTGGGTTTCATCCTGGTCCATTTCGCGATCTCGGCCAACTGGAACGAGTTGACCCTGTCCCAAGCGCTCGCTGCGCCGCTCTTGGTGTGGTTCGGGATGGCCGCGCTGCTCGCGCTCGTCGTGCTGGTCGCGACGTCCCTGTGGCGGAAGGTGCTGCGGCTCTCATACGAGGTCTGGCACGTGATCCACAGCGTGCTGGCGGTGGTGTTGATCGTGGGCGCGCTCGGGCACGTCTTCTTCGTGGATGAGTACGTCAGCTCCCTGTGGAAGCAGATTCTGTGGGGCCTGATGTCGGCGGCGTTCGTCGCCCTGCTGGTCTGGGTCCGGGTCGTCAAGCCGCGTCTTGCCCTGTCACGCCCCTGGCGCGTTGCGCGCGTCTCGCCCGAGCGTGGACAGACGACAACGGTCGTGCTGACCCCGCCCGCGGGGATGGACTTCAGCTTCCAGCCGGGACAGTTCGCATGGTTCGCGTTCGGGCGCTCGCCGTTCTCGCTCACCCAGCATCCATTTTCGTTCTCGTCAAGCGCTGAGCGCAGCGGGGTTGAAGTCGCGATCAAGGCGCTCGGTGACTTCACCTCGACGGTCAGCGCGCTCGAGCCGGGCACGACGGTGTACGTCGACGGGCCGCACGGCGTGTTCTCGATCGATCAGGACGAGGGACCTGGGTTCGGACTGCTCGCCGGTGGAGTGGGGATCGCCGGCCTGATCAGCACGCTGCGCACGATGGCCGACCGCAACGACGTTCGGCCGGTGGTCCTCTTCTACGCCAACCGAGACTGGGATGAGGTGGCGTTTCGCGAGCAGCTCGAAGAACTCAAGGAACGGCTCGACCTGACCGTCGTTCATGTGCTCGAGCGGGCTCCCGATGGCTGGACTGGTGAGAGCGGCTACATCACCGAGGAGGTTCTCGCACGCCATCTGCCCAAAGGCTACGGGCGTTTTCAGTACTTCATCTGCGGACCCGATCCGATGATGGACGCGGTCGAGTCGGCCCTGATCGAGCTCGATGTGCCGCCGGAGCGGATCCACACCGAACGTTTCGACATGGCATAGGCGGCCTGGCGATGCGGCACGCTCTAATCACGCGGCTGGTCTGGCTGATCGCCGGCCTGATCGTGATCGCGTGTGTCATCTTCGCGCTCGCGCAGGGCTGACACGCGCCGCGGCGATTACCCCGTTCCTGCGGGATCCGGCGTGCGCCGCCGCGGTCTGCAGTCCTTCGTCGCGTGAGCTGGCCTGCGCACACAGCCTCGCGCATCCTTGCGCGAAACACGGCCTCCTCCTCGTTTCATCGACCAGCAGGATTACTACAACGGGCTTTGCAAACTCGCGACGGTACGTGTTTCAGGCAGAACCGCCGTGTTCAGCGCGGGTCGGCGGGTGGCGCCTCGGCACCCGCGCGGGAGGGTGGACGCACGTCGACCAATTCGCTGATGATCTGGAAATCACGAACGTTCTCGGTCAGCAGCGGAACCTTGTGGACATTCGCGGTCGCGGCAATCGCCAGGTCCATCGACCGCTTGCCGGGCTGTCGCCCACGGGTGCTGACCGCGGCGGCGAGTCGCCCCCACTCGCGTGCGACCTCGGCGGTGATCGGCAGCGGATCAAACGTCGCCTCAATCACCCCAAGCCGCTGCATGCGCACCGCCCGCTCCTCAGCGTCCGCCGCGACCAGCACTCCGAAGTGCAACTCGGCAAGTGAGGCCACGCTCACGGCAGCCTCCACGCCGTCCGGCGCGACATCGCTGATGAGAACCGACGTATCGAGCAACGCCCGCACGGGCTAAGCGAACGGATCCATGATCGCGGCTGGGAACTGCTCGACGTCAGCGGCAAGCGTGCGTGGCGCGGGCGTGCGCCAGACCGCCCGGAGCGGACCGCCGCCGACCCACTGGCGCCGCCCCGTGCCGACGAGTCGCGCCACTTCCCGCCCGGCCACAGTGATCGTGATCTCCTCGCCGGCTTCAGCACGTCGCAGCACCTCGCCGACGTTGTTCCGAAGCTCTGCGCGCCCAAATTAGCTCGCAGGCGATCGCCGAAATTTGGCGCCGGAGGGGAGTCCGCGCCCCGTCAGATCACCCGTGTTGGGTGATGCGCCAGCCACGCGCTGGCCTGATTGTTCGCACCGACCCACTGCGGCCTGATGACAGATCGGAGGAGACGTGACGCTATTCGCAAGTTCGTATCCCTTCCTGAACGTCCTGTGGTCGATGCTCATCTTCTTTGCCTGGGTGATCTTCATCTGGATCGCGATCACGGTGCTCATCGACGTCTTCCGTCGGCACGACATATCCGGCTGGGGCAAGGCTGCGTGGACCGTGTTGGTCGTCTTGATCCCCTGGCTTGGCGTGTTGATCTATCTGATCGCCAACCACCAGGGAATGGCCGAGCGCCGCTATCGGGAGGCGGCGGCGACGCAGGCGCAGTTCGACGAGTACGTCCGCACGACGGCCGGCTCCGGCGGCGGCGCGGCCAACGAGATCGAGAAGGCCAAGAAGCTGCTCGACGACGGCACGATCACCCAGGGTGAGTTTGACTCGATGAAGGCGAAGGCACTCGCCTGACGCGGGTGCGCACGAGCGGGCGTGCACGCGTTGGGACCGCTCGCGACGGCTCGTAGCTGATCCGTGGAGGCTGCTGGCGATGGGATTGGCTTCGGTTCCCGGGGTGCGAGCCGTCCGCACCTACCGGGCGTCGTGGCTCCGTCGCGATGCGGTGGCGGGAATCGTGCTGACGACCCTGCTCGTCCCGCAGGGCATGGCGTACGCCGAGCTCGCCGGCCTCCCCGCGATCACCGGTCTGTATACGACGATTCTGTGCCTGGCCGGCTACGCGCTGTTCGGGCCGTCGCGGATTCTCGTGCTCGGCCCGGACTCGTCGCTCGGTCCGATGATCGCGGCCACGATCCTGCCGATCGTCGGGTCGAATGGCAGCCCGGAACATGCGATCGCGCTGGCGTCGATGCTGGCGCTGCTCGTGGGAGCGATCATGATCGCGGCCGGGGTCGCGAAGCTGGGGTTCGTGGCCGACCTGCTCTCCAAACCGACGCAGATCGGCTACATGAACGGTCTGGCGCTGACGATCTTGGTCGGTCAGCTGCCCAAGCTGTTTGGCTTTTCCGTCGATGCGGACGGCCTGATCGGCGAGGCGCGCGCGTTCGTCACCGGCCTGACATCAGCCGAAGCAGTGGGCGCGGCGGTCGCGGTCGGCGCGTTCAGCCTGTTCGTGATTCTGGCGCTCGGGCGCTGGTTGCCGAAAGTGCCCGGCGTCCTGGTCGCGGTCGTGCTCGCAATCGGGGCGGCCTCCGCGTTTGACCTCGCCGACCACGGTGTCTCTCTGGTCGGATCGCTGCCGAAGGGGTTTCCTCCGCTCACCTTGCCTAGCCCAGTCTCGGATCTTCCCCTGTTGTTGGCCGGGGCGTTCGGAATCGCGCTCGTGGCCCTCACGGACACGATCTCTACCGCCTCGGCGTTCGCCGCTCGAACCGGGCAGGAGGTCGACGGCAACGGGGAGATGATCGGGATCGGCTCCGCGAATCTCGCCGCCGGGTTCTTTCAGGGCTTCCCGGTTAGCACCAGCGGCTCCCGTACCGCGGTCGCTGAGCAGGCCGGCGCGAAGACGCAGATGACCGGAGTCGTCGGGGCCGGGCTGATCGTGCTGATGCTGGTGCTTGTGCCGGGGTTGCTCAAGAACCTCCCGAACCCGACCCTGGCCGCGGTCGTCATCGCCGCATCACTCTCGCTCGCCGACATCCCAGGGACGGTGCGACTGTGGCGGCAGCGTCGCGTCGAGTTTGTGCTGTCGATCGCGGCCTTTCTCGGCGTTGCGCTGCTGGGAGTCCTGGAGGGGATCGCCGTCGCGGTCGCCCTTTCGATCCTCAACGTGTTCCGGCGGGCGTGGTGGCCCTATCAGGCCACTCTCGGCCGCGTACCTGGCCTGCCCGGTTATCACGACCAGGAGATGTACCCGGAGGCGGAGGAGCTTCCGGGTCTGGTGATTTTCCGGTTCGACGCTCAATTGTTCTTCGCCAACGCCCGGACCTTCCGCGAGCAGATCCGGCGCCTGGCCGCCGCTGAGCCACGGCCGCGATGGATCGTGATTGCCGCGGAGCCGATCACCGATGTGGACACCACCGCCGCCGACATGCTCGCCGACCTCGACAACGAGCTCAACGCAGCCGGCACCTCACTCGTGTTCGCAGAACTCAAAGATCCCGTTCGCGCAAAGCTCGAGCGCTATGCGCTGATCGGCCCGCTTGACCCCGACCACTTCTTTCCGACGCTCGACGCCGCCATCGAGCAATTCCGCCGAGCCAGCAGTGCGGAATGGACACCACTCGACGCGACAACGACGACACCGCCGTGAACCTCCGCAAACGTCGAGACGCCCACGATCGGCGACCGCCGGTTTTACCGAGGCAAGGAAGGCCATCGGGTAAGGTGTGGTTCGCTGGACGTTCCGTTGAGCGGCAGTGGTTGGCTACTAACCACCTGTGATGGGGACAGCATCGCCGTCAGTTGATGGAGTGCCGCGGACACATGACGTAACGTTACGCCCGCTGGCCGCAGCCGCGGTCGGGGCCACGGCGGTCGTCGCAACGGCGGTTACCGCCTGGGGCGTGGCGCGCAGTCCGATACTCGGAAACCCGACGGGCACTGCGGCATGGCGGGGCGCGTTCGTGGGGTCTTATGTGACAGTCGGGGGGTATACCTGGTGGCGGCGACGGGAAAGCCGGCTGGGTCCGCTAGTCGCGGGGGGTGGATTCTTGTACAGCCTGGCCTCGCTGAACGCTTCGGGAACCGCGTTGCTCTACACGATCGGCATGGTCGTGTGGGCGGCCGTGATCGTCTACCTGGCGTTCGTCTTCCTATGCTTCCCTCAGGGGCGGCTCGGGACCCTGATCGAGCGCGGGTTCGTGACGGCGTACGCCACGAGCGTCGCGCTGGTGTGGGCGCTGATCCTCGTCCTGTCGCCGACGCTTCCGCCGGGAGGGCCATTCACCGATTGCGGCGACCGCTGCCCCCACAACGCGCTGCAGATCTTCGATGCGTCCGCCGCGACAGGCGCCGCGCTCGATGTCGCGTTCAGCGTCGTGACCACGATCGCGCTGATCGTCCTGGCGATGCTCATCTTCAACAAGGCGCGGTCCTCGGCGTCGTTGCGGCGGCGTTCGATGACGCCGCTGGCGATCGTGTTCATCGCCAATATCGTCGAGTTCGTGCTGTTTCTGTTCGTGGGTCCCGCCTACCCGAGCACAAGCCGGGCGTTCAGGATCGCCGATGGCGTGGTCACGCTGGCGGTTCCGGTCGCGATGCTCGTCGGCCAAGTCCGGGGAGACGTGTTCGCGGCGAGAAGCCTGGGCCAGCTCGCGCTCCGGGCGAGCGGAGAGCGGCTGACTCACGCTGATGTGCAGAAGATGATCGGGGACGCCGTCGGGGATTCGACGCTTACCCTGGCGCTGTGGGATCCTGAGCTCGCCGACTACATCGACGTGGAGGGCGCACGGGTGAACCTTCCGCGCGAGACCGAGGCGCGCGGCGTTACGAGCATCACTCGCAGCGGCCAGCCCGTGGCGGTGCTCATTCACGACCCAACGGTAGATACCGACTCGGGAGTCGTCGAGGGGTTGGCGGCGACCTCGCTGTTGCTGCTGGAGAACTCTCGCCTGGTCGGGGAGCTCCGCGCGTCGCGGGCACGGCTCGTCGACACGGCCGAGGGGGAACGACGGCGACTCGAGCACGATCTCCACGACGGCGCGCAGCAGCGGCTGGTGGAGATCCAGATCAGGCTCAGCATCGCCCGCGAGCTCGCAGACCGCGACGACCTCATCAAGCAGATTGACGCCACCCAGAAGCAGGCGGACGCAGCCGTGCACGAGCTGCGCGCGCTGGCGAAAGGCATCTACCCCGCGGCACTGAACGAGTTCGGGCCAGCCGTCGCGCTGCGCGCACTGGCGCAGAGCTCCTCGCTCCCGGTTCAAGTTCGCGACGAGGGCCTCGGACGCTCATCGGATGCGATCGAAGCAGCCGTCTATTTCTGTGCTCGCGAGGCGATCCAGAACGCGGCCAAGCATGCCGGGCCGGACGCGCGCGTAACCGTGACGCTCGCGCGCCGCGACCACGGGATCGAGATCACGGTGAGCGATGACGGGGTCGGGATCCCCGCCGGCGGGAGTGACAACGGGATGGGAATCACCAGTATGCGGGACCGAATCGAGGCCGTCGGCGGCCAACTGGAGATCGTCTCCTCGCCGGCAACCGGCACCACCGTGCACGGCACGATCCCCCACCCCACCCCGCCTCCTGATCGCGCCGCGGGACGGCGCTGACGAGCGACCCGCACCGCATCCAACCGGGATCCTCAAGGCTCGCGGCGACGCGCGATCAGCTTGCCGAGCTCCCAGAGGGCGAGCAGCAGTACCGCCGCGGCGAGCGCCAGCCCGAACTGCGGCGCCGTGAGCGGCATGGTCTTCAACAGCCGGTTGAACAGATCCATCTGGGTGACCATCACGGCGAGGGCGATCTCGGCGAGCGCCGTCCAGTTCATCTGGGCGTTGTCGAACGTCTCGCTGTTCAGGATCGACCGCGAGACGCTGCGGCTCTGATAGGCGGCGACTACGAGCATCAGCGCGAACGCCGAGAGCCCGATCGAGGATCCGACCACGACGCTGTGGTAGTGGTGTGCGCCGAAGTAGATCAGCAGGTCGAGGACGACGGCCATGTACAGGCCCACGAGGCCGGAGGTCAGCTTCACGGCGCCCGTCATGATCGACTGCTTGCTCGACCGGGGCCGCAGCTGCATGAGGCCGGGAGTTGCGTGGTCGAGCCCGAGCGCGATGCCGAACGGGGCACTGACCACGAAGTGGATGTAAAGGACCTGGGCCGGGTCGAACGGCTGGCCGGAGGCGATATTCAGCAGCGTCGCGCCGAGGAAGGTCAGGACGAAGGCGACCAGCGAGATCAGTACGAAGCGGACGTACTTGGTCAGGTTGTCGTAGAGCTTGCGCCCCTGGCCGACCGCCTCCACGATCGTGGCGAAGTCGTCGTCGGTGAGGATCATGCGCCCGGCGTTCTTGGCCACCTCGGTCCCGCTTCCCATCGCGATCCCGATGTGAGCCGCCTTGATCGAGGGTGCATCGTTGACCCCGTCGCCGGTCATCGCGACGATGTCGCCCTTCTGCTTGAGCGTGTCGACGAGCAGAACCTTGTGCTCGGGCGCGACACGGCCGACCACGCCGATGTCATCGATCCGCTCCAGGCGCTCGGACTCGCTGAGTGCGACGAACTCCGCCCCGAGGATCGCCTCCCCTTCGATGCCGAGTTGGCGAGCGATCGCAGCACCGGTGATCACGTCGTCGCCGGTGACCATCCGAACTCGGATGTGCGCTCGTTGCGCGTCGCTCACGGCCTGCTTGGACGCGGCGCGTGGGGGATCGACCATCCCGACGAGGCTGGTCAGCTCGAGGTCGCCCACGTACTCCAGGAGATCCCCATCCGGCTCGAACGAAGACGCGTCGAGATCGCGGAAACCCG
>DATFDC010000551.1:0-2702 GCA_035252415.1 Solirubrobacteraceae bacterium | reverse complement strand
CCACACCCATCCCAAGAACTCCGATTTCGGCGGTCACCACATCGCGTTCTATGTGACCGACATCGACAAGGCGGTCAAGTACATGAAGTCGCGCGGCGTCGAGCATCTGCTCGGCCCGTTCTCGGTGACCGCCGGCCCCGCCGCCGGGCAGACGATCAACTATTTCCGCACGCCTTTCGGGCTGTTCATCGAGTTCATCACCTATCCGCACGGCGAGGCCTACCAGCACGCCGGGCTGCGGCCGCTGTGGTCACCCAAGCTGAACGGGCTCGGGTCGGTGCAGACCAAGGTTCCGGGGTTGCTCGGGATCGATCACATCGGGTTCACCGTGCCGAACGTGGACGAGGCGGCGCAGTGGTTCGTCGACGTCCTCGGATTCACCAACCCGCTGACCTGGGGGCCGTTCGCCGATCCCACCGGCAACCTCATGCATCAGCTGCTCGACGTCAACCCGCGCGCGGTCATCGAGCAGGTCAGGATGGTCCGCGGCGGAGCCGGCCCCAACGTCGAGCTGTTCCAGTGGAGCGCGCCCGACCAGAGCCACAAGTTCCCGCTGAACTCGGACTACGGTGGGCATCACATCGCGTTCTACGTGCGCGACATCGCCAAAGCGGTCAAGTACATGGAGTCCAAGCACGTCAAGAAGCTGCTCGGCCCGTTCTCGATCACCGCCGGCCCCGCCGATGGGCAGACGATCAACTACTTCCACCCTCCGTTCGGCACATACGTCGAGTTCATCAGCTACCCGCACGGGATGGCCTACGAGAAGACCGCGCGGGTCCCCCTGTGGAATCCGAGCAAGAACCGCCCCACGCGTGTCCAGCGAACATAGCCGGGGAGCTGAGCCCAGGGCCGAGGACTACGTCCTCGGCCCGAGCCCGGCGGATTGGGAGAGACTCGAGCGGCCGCTCGCGCTCGACCCGGTGACCTTCGAGATCCTCCGCCACAAGCTCGAGGCGATCAACGAGGAGCAGGCGATCGCGCTCAAGGAGGTCTCGGTCTCCCCGATCGTCACCGCGGCCAGCGACTTCAACAACGCCCTGTACACCGCCGACGGCCGGATCGCCTCGATGGGACCGCAGGTGGTGTTCCACTCGGGGGCGATGCCGATCGTGCTGCGCCACGTGATGGAGGAGTTCCCGCCCGAGGAGATCGGGGTCGGCGACATGTTCGTGGTCAACGACCCGTACTACGGGGCGGTGCACCACCCCGACGTCTCGCTCGTGGCGCCGATTCATCACGAAGGCACGCTGATCGCGTGGGCCGGCGTCGCCGCCCATCAGGTCGACATGGGTGGGATGAGCGTTGGCTCGATCTCGGCCCGCGCCCGGGAGAAGCAGCAGGAGGGTCTCATGATGCCGCCGATCAAGTTGATCGAGGCGGGCGTCCTGCGCCGCGACATGTGGCGGCTGATCCTCAACATGACCCGCCAGCCGCAGATGGTCGGGCTCGATCTGCGCGGCTTCATCGCGTCGAACTCGGTGGCGCGCGAACGCCTGCTCGAGCTGATCGGCCGCTACGGCGCCGACACGATCACCACCGCGATGGAGGAGTTGATCCGGTACTCCGAGCGCCGTATGCGCGAGCGACTGCGCTCGCTGCCCGACGGGATCTTCCACACCCGCGGATTCCTCGACCACGACGGGATCGAGAACCGCGTGTACCCGGTCGACGTCCGGCTCGAGAAGCGAGACGACGTGCTCCGCTTCGACATGCGCGGCTCCTCGCCCCAGGCCGAGACCTACATCAACTGCACCGAGGGCGCGCTGATCGGAGCGATCTTCGGCGGGACCGCGCCGATCCTCGGGGCGGGGATCCCGTGGAACCACGGCATCCTCGGCGCCCTCGAGGTGATCGCCCCCAAGGGGCTCATCGTCAACGCCAAGCGGCCGGCGGCCACCGGCGCGGCGACGGTCGGTCAGGGCTGGACGATCATGAGCGTGTCGAGCCATGCCGTCTCAAAGCTGCTGGCCTTCTCCGACGAGCTGCGCCACCACTCGTGCGCGATCACCCACGGCACGTTCGCGGCGCTGTTCAGCGGCGATCGCAACCAGCACGGCGAGCCGTACGGGACGCAGCTGATCGACCCCCAGATCGGCGGCGGAGGCGCCCGGGTCGGCGCCGACGGCATCGATCAGTCGGGCGCCCTGGTAGCGCCGCGGCCCCACATCGCCAACGTCGAGACCAATGAGCTCCATGGTCCGATGCTCTTTCTGTTCCGCTCGTTCTTCCCCGACACGGCCGGTGACGGCGCATGGCGCGGCGGCCGCGCGGCCGGGACGGCCTGGACGCCGCACGGAGTGCCAAGACTGCGCAACTCGCTGACCGCGCACGGCGTCGAGGTGCCGGTCTCGTTCGGCCAGTTCGGCGGCTGGCCGGGCGTGTGCAACCGCCAGCTACTGGTCCGCGGGTCGAGCGTGCACGAACTGCTGGCGGGCGGCGAGCTGACGGTCCGCCCAGATGTACTCGCGCCCCTCGACCTGGAGGCGCTGGGTGGTGAGGTCGAGGAGCTGGAGGCCACGGTCCCCGAGTTCGAACTCGTTCCGGGAGACGTCGTGCTCTACACATGGCAGGGCGGCGGCGGCTACGGTGATCCCCTCGACCGCGACGAGCAGCGCGTGGTCGACGACGTCGCGCTCGGGATCATCAGCGAGGACAAGGCACGCGCGGTCTACGGCGTGCCGGGCGACCGCGACGCGCTT
>DATFDC010000550.1:0-2707 GCA_035252415.1 Solirubrobacteraceae bacterium | reverse complement strand
TGCTCGCCGCTCAGATCCGCCCGGGACTGAGTCTCGAGCTCGTCGACTGCCTTCTTCCCGGTTCCCGACACCGATTGATAGGTGGAGACGACCAGCCGCTCGATCCCCGCCCGGCGATGGATCGGAGCCAGCGCGACCAGCATCTGCATGGTCGAACAGTTGGGGTTGGCGATCAGGCCGCGGTGGCGCTCGAGCGCGTGTGGGTTGACATCGGAGACCACGAGCGGGATCGAGGGGTCACGCCGCCAGGCAGAGGAGTTGTCGACCACCGTGGCCCCGGCCTCCACGAACCGGGGCGCCCATTCGCGGGAGGTGCCGGCGCCGGCCGAGAACAGCGCGATGTCGAAGCCGCGCAGATCGGCATCGTCGTTCAGCGCACGCACGGTCAGGCCGCCCTCGAGTTCGCGTCCGGCCGAGCGCTCGGTGGCGAACGGGACGATCTCCGAGGCGGGGAAGCGCCGCTCGCGCAAGGTAGAGAGCATGGCGGTGCCGACCACGCCGGTTGCCCCGACCACGGCTACTCGATATCGGTCGCTCATCGTGCCTCCTGTCCAATCGGTCGCTCGCGCTGGACCTCGGACAGGCTCAGCTGGAATGCCTCGTGCAGCACCTGGACGGCCTCGGGAACGGCCTCGGCCCGGATCACGCACGAGATCTTGATCGGCGAGGTCGAGATCATCTCGATGTTGATGCCCCGCTTGGCCAGCGTCTCGAACACCTGCGCGGCCACGCCCGGATGCGAACGCATGCCGGCCCCGATGATCGACACCTTGCCGATCTCGGGGTCGGTCTCGATCTCCGCTATGCCCAGTTCGGACATCACCGGCTCGAGCGCGCGCTCAGCGGCGCGCCGGTCCTCGGAGGCGATCGTGAACGACACCTCGGCGTCGCGACCCTCCTCGCGCGGCTCGTTCTGGATGATCGTGTCGACGTTGCAGTTGGCGTCGGCGAGTGCCCGGAAGATCGCCGCCGCCACGCCGGGGCGGTCGGGCACGCCGGTCAGCGTGATCCTCGCCTCCTCGGTGGAGTGGGTGACTGCGGTGATCAGGGCGTGCTCCATCGTTTCGTCTTCTCCGATGACAAAGGTACCGGGGCGTTCGTCGAAGCTCGACCGGCAGTGGATCTTCACCCCGTGCGTGCGCGCGTACTCGACCGAGCGCAGCTGGAGCACCTTCGCGCCGGACGCCGCCATCTCGAGCATCTCCTCGAAGCTCACCTGTGGCAGCTTGCGTGCGGTGGGCACGACCCTGGGATCGGCGGTGAACACGCCGGCCACGTCGGTGTAGATCTCGCAGACCGCCGCGCCGATCGCCGCGGCCAGTGCCACCGCGGTGGTGTCCGAGCCGCCCCGTCCGAGCGTGGTCACGTCGCGACTGGTCGACACGCCCTGGAAGCCGGCCACGAGCACGACGAGGTCGTCGTTCAGGGCCTCGCGGATCCGGTCGGCTCGCACGTCGATGATCCGTGCCTTGGTGTGCGAGGTGTCGGTGACGATGCCCGCCTGCGAGCCGGTCAGCGAGATCGCCCGGTGCCCCAGGTCGTTGATCGCCATCGCGCACAGCGCGCAGGAGATCCGCTCGCCGGTCGAGAGCAGCATGTCCATCTCGCGCGGGTCGGGGCTGGGGGAGACCTCCTCGGCCATCGCGATCAGCTCGTCGGTGGTCTTGCCGCGGGCGGACAGCACGGCCACCACGCGGCGGCCGGCGTCGCGCTGGGCGACGATCCGGGCGGCGGCCCGCTTGATCCGCTCGGCGTCGGCGACCGAGGTGCCACCGAACTTCATCACGATGGTCTCGGTCGCCATACCGCCTACACCGCCCGCCGTCCGACCAGTGCCCGCCCCAGCGTCAGCTCATCCGCGTACTCGAGGTCGGCGCCGACGGGCAGCCCGCTGGCCAGCCGGGTGACGGCGACATCGCTGCCCTGGGAGCGCAGGCCGGCGGCGATGTGCAGCGCGGTGGCCTCGCCGGTCGTGGTCGGGTTGGTGGCGATCACCACCTCGCGGATCGGGCCGCTGCGCACCCGCTCGTACAGCTCGGCGATCTTGAGGTCGTCGGGATCGACGCCGTCGATCGGCGACAGCGCGCCGCCCAGCACGTGGTAGCGGCCCCGGAACTCGTGGGTGCGCTCGATCGAGATCACATCCGATGGCTCCTCGACCACGCAGATCACCTCGGGGTCGCGGCGCTCGTCGGCGCAGATCCGGCAGCTCGGGCCGTCGGCCAGGTTGAAGCAGGTCTGGCACAGGCCGATCCGCTCCTTGACCTCGCTGATCGCCCGGGCCAGGGCGAGGGCCTCCTCGTCGCTGGCCCGGAGTAGATGGAAGGCCAGCCGCTGGGCCGTGCGACCGCCGACGCCAGGCAGCTTCGAGAGCTCGGTGATCAGCCGCTGTACGGGAGGGGCGTACACCGGTTGTGCTTAGAGACCCGGAAGCCCGAGGCCGCCCAGGCCGCCGCCGAGCCCGCCGGTGATCCCGCCTAGCTTCGCCGAGGCGAGCTCCTGGGCCGAGCGCAGCGCCTCGTTGGTCGCGGCGAGCACCATGTCCTGGAGCATGTCGACGTCCTCTGGATCAACCGCCTCGGGGTCGATCGTGATCGACTTGACCACCAGGTCGCCGGTCACCTTGACCGTGACCATGCCACCGCCGGCCGAGGCCTCGACGACCTCGTCCTTGAGCGCCTCCTGAGCGGCGAGCATGTCCTGCTGC
>DATFDC010000549.1:0-5572 GCA_035252415.1 Solirubrobacteraceae bacterium | reverse complement strand
GGCAACAGCCGTCCCTACCGCAATCGCGCATCGCGCGAGTCATCCGCCACTCGCGGACTGGCCGTCGCCGAGTGGCGAGAAACTCGTGGTCAGGAACCGAGAGACCCGGGCGGCACGAGCGCCGCCCGGGTCTCGATCGGTCCGTCCGTTTGGTGTACGGGTCAGGCGGCCGCCAGCACCCCCTCGGGCTCGCGCTCGAGCCCATGGTTGAAGCGGGGCAGCCACTCGAGCCAGCTCGGCAGGTACCAGTTCCGATCGCCGAGCAGCTTCATCGCGGCGGGGAGCAGGACCGCACGGACGATCGTCGCGTCGATCAGGACGGCGGCGGCCAGGCCGACGCCCATCTCCTTCATGTCGACGATCGGCAGCGTCGCGAACACCAGGAACGCTCCGACCATCACTAGCGCCGCGCTGGTCACCGTGCCGGCCGTGGCCTTGATCCCGTGGGCGATCGCGTCGTCGGTGCTCATCCCACGGTCGCGCGCCTCACGGATGCGGCTGAGGATGAACACGTGGTAATCCATGGACAGTCCGAACAACAGGACGAACATGAACATCGGGAGCCACGGCGAGATCCCGCCGTAGGACTTGAAGCCGAGCAGGTGCTCGCCCCAGCCCCACTGGAACGTGGCCACGAGCACGCCGTACGCCGCCGCGACCGACAGCAGGTTGAGCACGACCGCCTTGGCGGCGATCACGATCGAGCGGAACGAGACCAGCAGGAGCAGGAACGCGAACGTCAGGACGAATCCGAACACGATCGGGATCGAGGTCTTCATCATCTGGTTCCAGTCGTAGGAGCCGGCGGTCTCGCCGGTCACCGCGTACGTCGCTCCCGGCACGTGACCGAACGTCGCCGGCAGCAGCTGGTTGCGCAGCGTCAGCAGGGCGCTGTTCGACTTCGCGTCGGTGCCGCTGCCCGGCAGCGGGATCGAGACCTGAGCCGCGGTGTGCGAGCGGTTGGTGTCGACGTGGACCGCTCCGTAGCCGACCCGGCTTGCCGCAGCCCGCGCCTTGAGCTGACCGATCGCGGTGTGGAACGCCGGTGCGCTCGTGTCGGTCTTGACCGCGACGACGGCGGGGCTCGAGTCACCCGGGTACGCGGCCTGGATCCGGTCGAGCGTCTCGACCGTCGGTGCGTTGCGCGGCAGCGACTGCAGCCCCGACTGCGCGGTGTGGAGCCTGAGCGTCGGAACCGCCAGCACGGCGAGCAAGCCGGCCGCGAGGACGGCGGCCACCGCGGGGCGCCGGAGCACCGGGATGAGCAGTGCGGACCAGACCCGGTTCTGGCCGCCCGGCCGGCGCAGCCGTCCGAGCAGCGGGATCCGGCCCTTCTCGACGCGATCGCCGAGCTTCGAGAGCACGGCGGGCAGCACGGTCAGCGAGCCGATCATCGCGACCGCGACGACGATCATCGTGGCGACCGAGAACGACTCGAACGTCTTGTCGCCCGAGAACAGCATTCCGGCCATCGCGATCATCACGGTCGCGCCCGAGATCAGCACCGAGCGCCCCGACGTCGCGGCGGCCGCCTCGAGCGCGGCGCGCTCACCGCGGCCCGCGGCGCGCTCTTCGCGCTCGCGCCGGAGGTAGAACAGCGAGTAGTCGACGCCGACTGCGAGTCCGACGAGCGTCACGACCGCGCTCACGTTCGGGTCCATCGGGATCAGGTGGCTGACGATCCCGACCAGCCCGATCGTCGCGATGACCGACTGGATCGCGAGCATCAGCGGCACGAACGCGGCCAGCAGCGAGCCGAACACCAGCACGAGAATCAGCAGCGTCAGAGGCACCGACCGCTCCCCGGCCTGCCCGAGCTGCTGGTTGAACATCTTGTTCAGCGCCTTGTCGGAGCTGGCTGCGCCGGCCTCCCCGACGTAGAAGTGCGGATGTGCCTTCGCCACCGCCGCGACCGCGTTCGTGATCGGATCGATCCGCGTCTCGGCGAACTTCTGGGTTCCGTTCATGTCGAACTCGACCACCACGGTGTGGCCGCGATTGGCGATCTGATCACGGTTGGCCGGTGCGAGCGGGGAGCGGAAGTTGTCGAACCGACTGTGGTACGGGGAGACCGCGCCCTCGACGTCGTGGACGACCGCCCGGAACGCGGGGTCCTTGACCGTGAGCTTGTCGTTCTGGATCAGCACGAACTCGGTCAGCCCGCCGGACTGGGTGAAGCCGGCCTGCTTGAGGATCTGATCGGCGCGGTGCGCCTGGCCGACGTTGTTGTTCTGGTTGTCGATCGTCCGCTGGCCGACGGCCGTGCCGATCACGACCGCGGAGAGGACGAACGCAAGCCAGCCGAAGATCGCGAGCTTGCGGTGGCTCGCGCTCCATCGCCCCATGCGGGCGGCGATGTTTCTGGACGGATGCGGGACGGACATTGCTTGCCTTTCGTTCTGCCTCGGAGGGCGTCTGAGCGATAGGAGCAGCTTCGCCCCGGCGGTCCGTCGCGCCTATAACGCGGCCTGGTATCTGGGGGTGGGGTTAACCCCCCTGTTGGGCGACCAGCACGCGGACATCCTCCGGCGCGGCCCGGAGGCCCACCGCGGCGCCGGGCGCGACCGGCACGTGGCCGTTGGAGGGGACGTGCACTGTGAAGCGGGCGAGGCGCACGACCAGCACGCCGCGGTCGGGGTGGATGCTCAGCACGGTGTCGGTCAGTGGGCTGGTCTCCGGGTCCGACAGCTCAAGCGCCCACGGATGCACGGCGACCTGGACATCGCCCTCGGCGGAGGTCGCGCTGCGCAGCTCGCCGCCCCCGCTCAGGTGGACGATCGATCCGAACCGGGCCGGTGTCGCGCTCCCCGCGACGATGTTCGCCCCGGTCAGCGCGGCCACCAGCACGCTGCTCGGCTCGCTCAGCAGATCCGCCGCGGAGCCGAGCTGCACGACCTCGCCGTGGTCGAGCACGCCGATGCGGTGGGCCAGGAGCGCGGCGTCATCGAAGGCGTGAGTGACCAGCAGCGTGGGCAGCCGGAGATTGCCCAGGGCGTCGCCGAGCTCGTCGCGGACGTGCTGGCGGGTGATCGCGTCGAGCGCGCCGAACGGCTCGTCGAGCAGCAGCACGCGCGGCTCGCGGGCCAGGGCCCGGGCCAGGGCGACCCGCTGGCGCTCGCCGCCCGAGAGCTGCGCCGGGAGGACGCCGGCCAGGTGAGCGATGCCCAGGCGCTCGAGCAGGTCCGGGCGCTCGCGCCGGCTCGCGAAGGCCACGTTGGCGGCCACGGTCAGGTGGGGAAACAGGCCGTAGTCCTGGGGCAGGTAGCCGACCCGTCGCCGCTCGGGGCTCACGTTGATGTGCCGGTCGCCGTCGAACCACGCCTCCTCGCCCAGCGCGATCCGGCCCGTGTGGGGCCGCTCCAGACCGGCGACGGTGCGCAGCAGCGACGTCTTTCCCGATCCGGACGGACCGACGAGCGCGATGGTCTCGGCGCCGAGGGTCAGCTCGACACGTAGATCGAACGATCGGCGAGGGAGGGTGATGTCGACGGCGAAGACGTCCACGTTCGCACCAGGAGCTTGGCGGCGATGAGAATCGCCGCGCTGAGGATTATCAGCAGCACGCCGATCGCCACGGCCTGGTCGAGGTTGGCGTCGAACAGCGAATAGACCGCCAGCGAAAGCGTCTGGGTGGTGCCCTGGAAGCTTCCGGCGAACAGGATCGTGGCGCCGAATTCGCCAAGGCCGCGAGCGAACGCGACCGCAGCGGCTGCCCCCAGGGCGCCGCCGGCCAGCGGGACCGCGACCCGAGCCATCCGGCGCACCGGGCCGGCGCCGAGCGTCCCGGCCACGTCGAGCAGGGTGGCGTCGACCGACTCGAACGCGGCGATCGCGCCCCGCAGATACAACGGGCTGGCCACGAACAGGATCGCGATCACCACGGCAGCAGGCGTGAAGGCCAGGCTGATGCCGAGCGCCCCCAGCGCGTGCCCGAGCAGCCCGAGCCGGGCGAAGGCCACCAGCAGCGCGATGCCGGCCACGGCCGGCGGCATAACCAGCGGAACCTCGACCAGCGTGACCACCAGAGCCCGGCCGCGAAAGCGCGAGCGCGCCAGCACGTAGGCGAACGGCGTGCCCAGTCCGATCATCAACGCGAACGCGATCGCGTTGGTCTTCAACGAGACCACGATCGCGTCGGTGGCCACCTTGGTCCCGAACCCGTGGACCAGTTCATGAACCGGCTGGTAGGTGAACAGCGCCACGATCGGCAGGAGCAGGAAGGCGAGCACGACCGCGATCAGGAGCGTGGCGCCCACGGCCACCGCGGCACGACCACCTGCTTTCACGGCGCGCCGAAGCCGGCTGCCCGGAGCTTCGCCTGCCCGGCGGGCGACAGGATCAGGGCCACGAACGCCTTGGCGGCCGCAAGGTGCGGAGCGGATTTCACCACCGCGATGTAGTCCTTCGCGCCCGGCTTGGCCTGCGCCGGCAACCGGACCACCGAGACCTTGCTACCGGCCGCCTTGGCATCGGTGATGTACACGAAGCCGGCATCGGCCTGACCGAGTGCAACCTCGGCCACGGTCTGGGTGACGTCGGTCGTCTGGCTGACGACATTCTTCATCGCCGGGGCGGTGATGCCGAGGTTCTCGAACGCCTTGCGCGCATAGTCGCCGCACGGCACGCTGGCGTCGCAGATCACCAGCTTGACGCCGGGGCGGGTGATGTCGGCGACCGACTTGATATGCGCCGGGTTGTCCCTGGGGACGATCAGCACCAGCGTGTTCGTGGCGAACTCGACCGGCTTCTCGACGAGGCCCTTCGCGAGCAATTCGGCCGGCTGCTTGGAGCTGGCCGCCGCGAACACGTCCGCCGGTGCGCCCTGCTCGATGTCGGTCTCGAGCGCGCCGGACCCGCCGAAGGTGTACTTCGCGCCCGGGGCGATCTCCGGGAGGACCTTGGTCAGCGAAGCCGCGGCGAGCACGGTGGGTCCGGTGCCGCCTCCGCTCGCGGTGGTGCCGGATCCAGGGCTCGAACCGGCGCCGGACGTCTGCCCGGTCGTCGTGCTGGTGGCGCTCCCGCAGCCGGCGACTGCCGTCGCCAGCCCGATGGCCAGTGCGACAACCAACGCCCGCCGGTCCCGATTCGCCCTCAACGCCAAACGCTCCTCATCGACATCTTGCCAGAATCCTGGCAGCATACCGTGATCATGGCAGCGGCCGTCACCCCGTCCCGGCTTCGCGAGCGGCGCCTGGAGTGCGGCCTGACCCAGGCCGAATTGGCCGCGCGCGCGGGGGTGAGCCGTCAACTCGTGGCGGCGGTCGAGGCAGGCCAGAACGCTCCGGCGGTCGATGCCGCGCTCGGACTGGCCCGCGCGCTGGCCACCACGGTCGAGGACCTCTTCGCGGGCGCTTCTGAGGTGTTCGTCTCGGCCCTGGGGACGACGTTGGCCGAGGGTGCGCCGCTCAAGGTGGGGCGCGTGGGAGATCGGCTGGTGGCCGCCGAGCTTGCCGATCACGGGGTCGCCGGGGCGGGCTGGGCCAAGCCCGACGGCACGGTTCGCGGCGGCCGGCTACGGCTGTTCGCCGGGACGAGTCCGCGCGGCCTCGTCCTGGCCGGCTGCGACCCCGCG
>DATFDC010000548.1:0-2976 GCA_035252415.1 Solirubrobacteraceae bacterium | reverse complement strand
GAACAGCACCCATTCCGCGCCAACCCCGAGCCGTCCGACGACGTGCGAGAGCGCGGGGAGGCTCGCCCGGCGCATCTGAGTCCCCAGGACGCGCGCCGTGAGCCAGGCCATCCGGCGATGCAGCAGCCTATGCGGGGCCAGCGGCATGGTCGAGGCGCGGATCAGCTCGGCGAGATCCTCGGCCAACGCGGCGAGCGGGCGCGGGAGGGCTTTGATCACCAGCGCCTCGAGTCGGGTCAGCGACAGGCCCCCGGCCCGCTCGTAGTCGATTGGACTCGCCCCGGGTTGAGGCACGCGTCCGAGCAGGCCCCGCGTCACGCCGAACGCGGACTCGGGCAGGAGGTGACGATCGAGGTAATGCCCGTGCGTCGCCCACACGCCGGGGGCGAGCCACACGCCCGGGTAGTGCACCCGGACGCTCGCCGGGGCCAGCCACGTGGCCAGCGCGGCTAGCTCCGGCGTCGCATCGACCGGCACGGGGCTGTCGACCGCGAGGCCGGCGCCGACTCGCTTCAGCCAGGGGGCGATCAGCGCACGATCGTGGTTGCCGGGAACGAAGATCACCTCGCGCCCCGGTCCGAGCGTCTGCCCGATCCGGCGGAGGATCGGCTCGGCCTCCTCCATCACGCGCTCGGCCCGCTTCTCGAGCAGCTCGACGATGTCCCCGAGCAGGACCAGCCGCTCGACGCCCTTAAGCGCCTCGATCAGCCGGTGCAGCGGCTCGGGATGCGTGAGGACGTCGTGGCGCAGGCGCGAGCCCAGATGAAGGTCCGAGATGACGAGCGTCGACACGCCGGCTCACGATAGTCAGCGAGGCCTGCTCGAGAAACCGGACGCATCTTCCGGTTTCTCGAGCAGCCTCCTGATCCTCACGCCGGGCGAGCGGCCAGCTCGTCGGAACGGCGGACGTAGCGGCCACGTGCGCCGTCGAGCACCTCGCCGTCCCGGAGCACGGGCTGCCCGCGCAACACCGTGTCTGTGGGCCATCCCCGCACCGCGATGCCCTCGAACGGGGTGTGGTCCTGCGCCGAGCGGCAGAGCTCCGGCGTCACGACCTGCTCGAGCTCCGGGTCGACGACCGTGAGGTCCGCGTCGGAGCCGACCGCGATCGTGCCCTTGCGCGGGTACAGGTTGTACGCGCGCGCCGGCGCCGCCGAGGCCACCTCGGCGATCCGACCCAGCGACAGGCCGCGCTTGTGGACGCCCTCGGAGATCAGCACGGGGTAGAGCAGGGCGGTGCCGCCGAAGCCGGGCAGCGCGGGCCATAGGTCGTCGCCCTTCCAGTCCTCCATGCAGCAGGCGTGATCGGAGGCGACCGTCGTCACCAGTCCATGGCGGAGCCCCGACCACAGCGCTTCGTTATCCGCGCGCGTCCGGATCGGCGGGTTGACCTTGCCGCCGAGCCCCTTGCCGTCCAGGTCCTCGTAGGCCAGAGCCAGGTGGTGCACGGTGGTCTCGCGGACCATGTCGAGCTGGGGATAGCGGCGAGCCACGTCGACCGCGGTCTTCAAGGCGAGCTCGCTCGAGAGGTGCAGCAGGTTCAGGTTGACCTGGGTGGCGTCGGCGAGCACACCGGCCTCCTCGATCGACAGCCGCTCGGTGAGCGGCGGGCGCGCCGCCGAGTACTCGGCCAGGCCGCTCACCCGTGGATCGGCCTTGGCCCGCTCGATGAAGACGCGCAGGAGCTCGGCCTGCTCGCAGTGCAGGCACACCGAGATCCGGCCGGCCGCCCGAGCGTCGACCGCCGCGACCTGCTCCATGATCTCGAACAGGTGACCGAGGTCGTAGTCCTCGGACATCGTGTAGGACTCGGCATCGCGGCTGTCCGCGGCCAGGTTGAAGCCTTTGTAGAACATGTAGTACTTGAAGCTCGACACGCCCATCTCGGAGACCAGCCAGGGAATCTCCGCGATGTGCTCGGACGTCATCGGCGCGAGGTGGAAGCCGTAGTCGATGCGGGCGTGACCGGCCATGCGGTCGAGCACCTCGGGAAAGATCTCCCGGTAGGGCCCGGTCTTGTTCAGGTAGTGCTGGCCGGTGCGGAAGTAGGAGATCGCGGTGGTCACGCCGCCCACCGCCGACGAGGTCGTCTCCGATTCGGTGTCCTCGGTGATGTCGCGGTAGATGCCGAGGTGGAAATGGCTGTCGACGCCGCCGGGCAGAACGACCTTGCCTGCCGCGTCGATCAGCTCGTCGGCGTCGGCGCTGTCGATCCGCTCCTCCAACGCGGCGATCCGCTCGTCGCGGATGCCGATGTCCAGCCGCAACTCGCCGACGTAGGGGATCACCACGAGGCCGTCCTTGACGACCAGGTCGAAGCGGGCCATGCCTAAACCACCTCCAGATGTGTCATGGGTGAGAGAACGGGCTCGATCGCCGGCTGGCGGTCGAGCGTGAGCACGTTTTCCTGGACCTGTCGAACCGCGTCCTCGCCGAGCAGCCGCCCGGCGTTGTCGGCGAACTTCAGCTCGAGCTCGCGATCGCTCAAAGGACGCAGCGGGCCGCCCCGGTTGCTCATGACGGCTTCCTCGAGCACGGAGCCGTCGTGCAACCGGGCCGTGAGCACGGCCGGGAACTGGTTGGGGAACACCTCGGAGCACTCGGCTCGGCCGGCCACCGTCACCTTGGCCATGTGGCGCCGCCGGTCGGGGTCGCCGGCGAGCTCGTCGGTGAAGTCGTCCAGGCCGAGCCCCAGCCCGCCTCCGCCGAGCAGCGCCGCGATCACCGTGTAGGGCCCGCTGAACTGGGCCTGGTAGCCGGTCCGAGGCGCCCGCTTGACCTCGATCGGCTCGCCGATCGTCCGCACCGTGGGCTCGGCCACGCCGAGCGCAAGCGTGTCGACGTCGTCAACCGCAACGCCCCGCTCCCGGAGCGCGAGCGCGGCGTCGATGCCGCCGTGGGTGAAGTGGTTCGCCGGATACGGCTTGAAGAAGATCCCGGGCACCTCCCACCGCTCGCCCAGCGCGGCGTCGATCG
>DATFDC010000547.1:0-2759 GCA_035252415.1 Solirubrobacteraceae bacterium | reverse complement strand
GCGCTGGCCCGTCGCTGAGCAGGGCGTTCAGGCGGCGACGCCGAGCGCCTCGTCCACAGAGACCGCCGGAACCCCGACTGCCTCGGCCACCGGCAGATAGGTCACCTGCCCCCCGGCGACGTTCACGCCGAGCTTCAGCCCCGGGTTCTCGCTGATCGCCCGCTGCGCGCCGACGGTGGCGATGTGGAGCACGTAGGGGATCGTGGCGTTGGTCAGCGCGTAGGTCGAGGTGATCGGGACCGCGCCCGGCATGTTCGTCACGCAGTAGTGGGTGATCCCGTCGACCTCGTAGGTCGGGTTCGAGTGCGTGGTCGGCCGCGACGTCTCGAAGCAGCCACCCTGGTCGATCGAGACGTCTACCAGCACCGCGTGTCGTTTCATCAGCGAGAGCTGCTCGCGTGTGATCACCCGCGGCGCCCGGGCTCCGTGCACGAGAACCGCGCCGATCACCAGATCCATGTAGGGCAGGCGCTCCTCGATCTCCAGCACGGTGGCGAAGCACGTGTCCGCGCGGCCGTTGAACGCGATGTCGAGCTCGCGCAGGCGGTCGATGTTGCGGTCGTAGACGTAGACCGTGGCCTCCATCCCCATCGCGATGAACGCGGCGTTCATGCCGACGACCCCACCGCCGATGATCATCACGTTTGCCGCCGCCACCCCCGGCACGCCACCGAGCAGGATTCCCCGTCCCCCCAGCGGCTTCTCGAGGATGAACGCACCGGCCTGGGTGGCGATCTTCCCCGCCACCTCGGACATCGGGGCCAGCAGCGGCAGCCGCCCGCGCGTGTCCTCGACGGTCTCATAGGCGATGCAGGTCGCCCCGGACTCCATCAGCCCCCGGGTCAGTTCCGCGTCCGCGGCCAGGTGCAGATAGGTGAACAGCGTGTGGCGCGGCTCCAGGCGCGCCACCTCCTCGGGTTGGGGCTCCTTGACCTTGACGATCAGCGCGGCCTCGCCGAACACGGCCTCGGCGTCGGGCAGGATCGTCGCCCCCTGGGCGGCATAGGCCTCGTTGGTGAGGCTCGAGCCCTCGCCGGCGCCGCTCTGCACGTACACCTCGTGTCCGGCATCCACGAGCTCGCGCACGCCGGCCGGCGTCAGCGCCACTCGGTACTCGTCCGACTTGACCTCTGTTGGAACGCCGACTTTCACGCTTCTAAGACCGCCTTTCCCGTGTCCGAACCAGCCCAATCAGATCTCATGGCACCAGCTGCCGTCCGCGCAGCGCCAGCCAGAACTCGATCCGGTCCCGGGCCGAGCCGAGGTTGCGCCCGGTCAGCTCCTCGACCCGCCGGATCCGGTAGCGCAGCGTGTGGCGGTGACAGTACAGCCGCCGCGCTGCCCGCTCCCACTGGCCGTTCTCCTCGATGAACGCCTCGAGCGAGCGCATCAGCTCGCCGCCGTACGGACCCTCGCTGGCCTCGATCGGGCCGAGGATCGAGTCGCAGAACAGGCGCAGCGCCTCGTCGTCCTGCAGCGAGAGCAAGAGCTGGAAGGAGCCGAGGTCCTTGTAGGTGGCGACCTTTGGCCGCTCGGGCGCCGAGCCGTTGCCCTCCGAGCCGGCCACCCCGAAGGCCAGCGCCTCCAGGGCACAGCGGGCCTCGTGGAAGCTCCGTCGCGCATCCACCGTGGTGACGGCTCGCCCGATCCCGACCCGGACGCGGTCATGCAGTTCGCCCTCGGCCGCGGCCTGGACGCGCTCGCCGAGCGCGAACAGCTCCTCGTCGCCGCCGCCCGGGACCAGGGCGCAGGCGAGCGACCCGACCGAGGCGACCAGCGCCGGCGAGGCCTCCTCGCGCAGCGCGTTCCACAGCGCGCCTTCCACGGAGGGCGGCGACGCCGTGCGGCCCTCGCCGGCCATCCCGAGCACGATCGCCGCCACGCGCTCGCCCAGCCCGAACGGTCCCAGCCGCCGCGTGAGCTCCGAGCCGGTCAGCTCGCCGCTGACGATCGCGTCGAGCACGTCGCCGGCCAGCCGCCGCTCGGTGTCGCCGGCCACCCGGGAGCGCAGGAGCTCGAGCGCGACGATCGTCACCGCCTGATGCAAGGTCAACCGATCGAAGTCCGACAGCGGCCCCGCGTCCTTGATCACCACCAGCCATGCCTCGGGCGCCCGGCCCGAGCCCCCGCCCGACCCCGGCCGGGGAGCGCCGTCCGAGGCCACCGGCAGCGCCAGTCCCTGGTTGCCTTCGCTCAGCGAGGGCATGAACGCCCGCGCCTCGCGCCGGCGGGCCCGCTCGCGGACTTCCGAGCGCAGCGTCTCCAGAACCTCGGGCGCAACCGCCCGGCGAAACTCGTGCTGCTGCAGAGGCTCCCCCCGCGAGTCGAACACGACCACGGCGGCTCCGATCAGCGTGGACAGCGCGCCGACCAGGGCATCGAGCCCGCGCTCGGACAACACGATCCGCTCGAGCCGCTCCTGGGCGGCCAGGGCGCGGCGCAGCACCGCGTACTGCTCGTTGACCAGTTGGGTGAACGCGGCCTCGGTGACCGCGATGAACGGCACCTCGTAGGGCACCTCGAACACCGGGAACTCGCGCTCGGCCGCCACCTCGAGCAGCGGCGCCGGGACCTCGGCGTGCTTGAACCCGGTGCCGAACCCGAGGCCGGCCAGGTGGTGGTCGGCCAGCCGGGCCAGGAACTCCCGCTGCTGGGCCGGCGTGTCGAGCTGCATGCCGGTGGTCAGCAGGAGCTCGCCGCCGGACAGCCACGGGGTCGGGTCGAGCAGCTCGGAGATGTGCACCCAGCGGACCGGAAGG
>DATFDC010000546.1:0-3008 GCA_035252415.1 Solirubrobacteraceae bacterium | reverse complement strand
ACCATCGCGTTACTGGCGTTCAAGATCCATTTCGGCGATCGCGTCCCCGACGCAAGCTGACACCCACACCCAGACAACCCTCAACCCATACTTTAGAGTTAAGACAAGCTCAGCGGCCTACACAGATTTCGTGACGCCCTCGCCGGCGCGACGGTTGCGTTGGGGTGGGTGGTCGGCGGGCATGACGTGAGCGTCTGGCGGGTGTGCGTGGGCGTGCTCCGGGCCGGGAGCCGGTCGGGTGGCGTCACCTGGCGGGTCGTGTTCGGGTGTCGGTGGGGATCGGTGAGGTTGGCGGGGCCGGGTCGGTGATGGTGGGCGTGTCGGTGTTTTGTGGTTCGCGCGCTTGGAGGGCGGGTGTTGGGGGGCAGTGGTCGTTTATTTGCTCCAGCGGGCGATGTTGGCTTGTTTTTGGCGGAGCATGTGGGCTTTTGCCTTGCGCGATTCGGTTTGGAATGCTCGTAGTCGGGAGCGCAGGTAGCGTAGGAAGAAGCGTGGGTTGCGTGCTTTGCCGGTCGGGGTGTTGGCGAACGAGGCGATTTTCCAGCCGTCGTTGGTGTTGGTGGCGAGGATGGTGAGGAGCCCGTTGGGCGCGACGGTCTGTTCGTGTTCGCCTGGGAACAGGACCGCGCCGGTGGCGTGTATGAGGATCACGCCGGGTGCGACTGGCTGGAGTTCGGCGGGGTAGGAGTTCCCGAGTCGGGTGGCTGAGAAGAGTGAGTCGAAGATCTGCTGGTGCGTGGTCGCGATCGCTTCGGGTCCGATGCTGCGGGTGCCGGTGGCGCTTACGTAGCGGGCGTCGCGGGTGAAGAGGGATGCGTATGCCGTGCCGTCGCCTCGTTCCCACGCTTCGCGCATTTTCACAAGGAGGCCGTGGATGGCTGCTTGCTGCTCGGGTGAGACGGGCTGGTCTGTGGCGCTCACTCGCTTCGCTCCGTGGTGGTTGGGTAGGTTTTCTACTATCGAGCGGAACGTTCGATGAATCGAATAATCCTATAGGTGGGAAGATTTGTCAACCAGAGCCGAATTGAGCCAGCGACTTTCCGATCTGATGCGCCGCGCCTCGACCGACGGTCTGCTGATCCATCAGGCGATCGCCGACCAGCTTGGCCTGGGGCCGACCGATCTGAAGTGTCTCGATGCCGCGCGCGAGGAATCCCAGCTCACTCCTGGGCGGCTCGCCGAGATCACTGGCCTGAGCACCTCGGCCACCACGGCCGCGCTCGACCGGCTCGAGCGCCGTGGGTTCATCGAACGGTTGCGTGACCACAACGACCGACGACGGGTGTTCGTCCTTTCCACCGGCCAGCACGAGTCAGAAGCCGCGGAACGGTTCGCGCCACTCGCCGCGGCCACCGCCGAGATCCTCGACCACTACACCATCGAGCAGCTACGCCTGATCGCCGACTTCCTCGAGCGACTCAACCAGGCCAACGAACAGCTGATCCGCAAGCCGCCACGACGGTAACGCACCCAAGACGGGTACAACGGACCGCTGGATCGTCCCACGCCGCCACCCTGCATCCAAGCGCCAGGGAACGCGCCGTCGACTGAACGAGCGACCGGCAACGCGCGAAAACGACCATCACGCCGACGAGCGCTCTCGGCACCTCCGGCGTGTCGGATCCGAGAAGCCCTTCGGCGAGCAAACTCGCGACGTCGCGGTGCTAACCGGTATCGAGCAAACGACCGGTCCCGCACCCGCCGTCCCTGCGACTTCGGCCGCGTGAATGCGATCGCGCCGGCCTCTCGTGACGGCGACACTGCAATGCCACGTACTCGATCGCGCCGCTGTCGTCACACGGCGATCGCTCTGGTGGCTCGTGCCCCGTTGTGGCGTGCCGACGCCAGGGGACCAGGTAATTTCAGCGGTCACCGTGCAGTGCGCGCTGGGATGGATCGAGCGCGCGGTGTTGCTCGTCACCTTGGTAACGCAGCCGCGAGGCGTCGGTAGACGTCGTCGACCCGCTCGGGCGGGATCGTGCCGCCGCGCTTACGGAGATGCTTCACGAGCATTCGACTCGGCAGGATCACGACGCCTTCACGCCGAGTAACGGCGGGGATCAGGTATGCGCTGCTGAACACGAGCAGCGGCACGGCTCGGAGGCCGCTGATCCGCTCGAGCGACTTCGCCTGCGCATATGCTTGCTTGAGCATCCGCGGGTCGATCGCCCTGGCACGTAAGCGTCGGCGATGGCTCTTGGTCTCGATCGTGAAGATCCCGCCGGCCTGACCAGCACGTGATCGATATTCCCGCGGTCTAGCTGCACGTCGTGCAGCGCAAACCACCCGCGCTCGCGCAAACCGTCGAGGGCCTCACCAACCAGCTCCTCACCGGCGGCGCCGCGACCCCATCGATCGACGAGCTCGGACGCTGTGCGGTCGATGAACACAATGCAGAAGACGACGACGATCTCGATCGCGCACGTCGCCCAGCAGAATCCCAATATCAGGATCGCAAGGACTAACAGCGAGAATGCCGCGACCACGTTGACGATGGCGCGGTGCGCGAGCCGGCGCTGAGTCGCGCGAGCGTGCTCGCCCGCCCGGCGCCGAGCAGCCGGCGGCCTCGCATCGATCAAATCCAGCTGATCATTGGCCACCATATCCACGTCGACCGCACTGGCCGGATGAGGGACGCGATGCCGCTCCCGGAGAACAGACACGTGGTCCCGGCGACAGGCTTCAGTCACCCGCGGCGCGCCCAGTCCGGGTGACGCGAATACGCGAACCTCGTTCGTGTAGCCCTCTGCGTCGTCCTCCAGTACGCGCTCGGGTGCAGCGCTCCATACGGCCACTCCTCCTCACAGGCACAGGTCCGGTCCGGGACACCGGCCGGCTCTGCTGATCGCTCCTCGCCATCCGGCCGGGCGATGCGCGCGACTGCATCCGTGGCGAACCAGGAGTCTCAGGCCGCAGAAAGCAGCAGCGCGCCGGCTGCCGTCCGCATTGCGCGATTCGGCTTGCGCATCTCCCGGGCGAAGCAGCGGTGTCGCCGGGTGCGGCGAGAC
>DATFDC010000545.1:0-10039 GCA_035252415.1 Solirubrobacteraceae bacterium | reverse complement strand
CCGGGGACCCGAGCGAGGACCGTGAGGGCCTCGTCGATCTCGCCCCGGTCCTTGAGGATCCGCGCCAGCGGGACGGCCGCGTCGGCGCGCGTCGGCTCGAGCTCATGCGCGCGCCGCAGCGAGTCCTCGTCTCCCTGCTCGACCAGTCCATCGGCTTCGGAGGGGAGCAGCGAGTCGAGGAACTGCTCGACCGCCGCCGGCGACTGCGCGCCGACGAACTCGGCGACGACCTTGCCATCCCGGAACGCCTTGACCGCGGGGATGCCCTGGATCCGGAACGCCTGGGCCAGCCGGGGGTTGGCGTCGACGTCGATCTTGACCAGGTCGAGCTGGCCGGCGCGGGCGGCGGCTCCGCGCTCGAGCACCGGCCCGAGCTGACGACACGGACCACACCACTCGGCCCAGAAGTCGACGACCACCGGCACGGTGTGCGAGCGATCGAGGACCGCGGTCTGGAAGTTGGTCTCGGATACGTCCATGCGATTGATGGTAGTAAGCGCGTATGGCCGAGATCGTGGTTCACAGCGGCGACGTCCAACTGGCGGGTGACGAGGCCGGGGAGGGGAGCCCGGTCGTGCTCCTGCACGGCCTGACCGCGACCCGCCGCTACGTCGTGATGGGCTCGCGGTCTTTGGAGCGATCGGGGCACCGCGTGATTGCCTACGACGCGCGCGGCCACGGACGTTCATCGCCGGCGCCGTCCCGGGATGCGTACACCTACGACGACCTCGGGCACGACCTGATCGCAGTGCTGGATGACCGGGGCATCGAACGGGCGGTGCTGGCCGGCGCCTCGATGGGCGCGCACACGCTGCTGTGGGCCGCCTTGCGCGTCCCCGAGCGGGTGGCGGGCCTGGTCGTCATAACGCCGGCGTATGACCCGGCCACGCAGGAGGACGAGGCGCGGCTGGCGCGCTGGGACGCACTCGCCGATGGTCTGGCGCGCGGCGGCGTCGAGGGGTTCATAGAGGCCCAGGGACGGCCCGACGTGCCCGAGTCCTGGCAGGAGACTGTGGAGAAGGTGACCCGCCAGCGGCTCTCGCAGCACGAGCATCCGCAGGCGGTGGCCGACGCGCTCAGGGCGGTGCCGCGCTCACGACCATTCGGCACGATCGATGAGCTGGCCGCGATCTCGGTGCCGGTGGCGGTGGTGGCCAGCTCCGACGAGCCGGATCCCGGCCATCCCCAAGCCGTGGGGGAGGCCTACGCGGCGGCGATCCCGGGCGCGCGGCTCGTGCTCGACGAGCCCGGTCGCTCGCCGATCGCCTGGCAGGGCAGCCAGCTCTCCAAGCTGATCGCCGAGGTTGCCGCGGAGGCGGACGCGCGGTGAGCGCCTCGCCCGGGGCTGGACCGGCACCGGCCGGGTATTCGGGGACTCCGCTGGTGCGCAAGCTCGCGATCAAGCCGGAGATGCGGCTCGCGCTGATCGGCGCTCCCGACGGATTCGACGCGACGCTCGGCGAGCTGCCGCCCGGGGTGGACGTTCGCCGGCGTCTGGGCGGCAGGCCGTTCGACGTGATCGTGGCGTTCTTTGCTCGGCGCGACGCATTTGAGCGTCGCCTGCCGGCGCTCGCCGGCGCCCTCGACCCGGCCGGCGGACTCTGGATCGCGTGGCCCAAGCGCGCCTCGGGCGTGTCCACCGACGTCACCGAGAACGTCGTCCGCGACCTCGGCCTGGCCGCCGGCCTGGTCGACAACAAGGTGTGCGCGGTAGACCAGGTGTGGTCGGGCCTACGCCTGGTCTACCGCCTGCGCGATCGCCCGGCTAGCCCTCGTTGATCGTCTCGGGCGCGGCCTTGCGCGGCGTCAGATAGCCGTTGCCGGCGTAGCGAACCACCACGGTCAGCCGCACCGGCCGAGGCAGATGGCCGTGGTGAGGCAGGTGGTTGAACACGGTCTGGCCGCTGAACTTGCAGTTCGGCCCAAGCGGCAGGAGCGTCGAGCCGATCCGCCGTCCGCCGAGCAGGAAGTGCACGGTCACGTTTCCGCGGCAGTCGTAGAGCGCCGGGATGAACTTCGGTCCCTTGATGGAGCCCGAGGTCGTGAACACGAACGGCTTGTGCGCGTCGTGGGACGGGGTCGTCCTGGCCTTGATGCTGGGCACGGGCCGGTGGCGGGGCAGCGTCATGAACGATGCGTCCAGCCCCGGCTGCGGGGCGGTGTTGCCGTGGAATGCGACCAGGCGGTAGTGGAAGATCCTGCGCGCCTCGAGGCCGGTGATCGTCGCCGTGACGGTCACCGGCGTCGTGCCGGCGGGCACCACCGCGGCAAGCGTCTGCTGACCGTACGCGGTCGAGGTTCCCCACTGGAAGAAGTACGTGGTGGCCTGGTTGTTTGGACTGACCACACCGGTTACCGTCACCGAGTTCTTGTGGATCTGTGCGGCCGGTCCGGTGGCCACGACGGGTGGGGGATTGCCGGCGGTCTTGAAGGTGCGGTCGGCGCCGACCGTGGTCCCCGCTCCGTTCGTGGCGACCAGCCGGTAGTGGTAGATCGTGCCCGGGATCAGCGCGGTGGCGGTCGCGGTGACCGCTTTCGGCTTGGTCCCGTGCCCCACCCCGTGCGCGGTGCTCTGCAGGCCGTAGGCGGTCGTCAGGCCCCACTGGAAGTAATACGTGGTTGCGCTCCCGTTCGGATTGACCGTGCCGTGCAGAACGGCACTCGTGTCGGCGACGTGCGAGTGAGTACCAGTGGTGACCGTCGGCGACGACGCGGCCACCGCGACCGCGGTAACCACCAACACGGCCGACACCACCACTGCCGGCACCAGCAATGCGAGCGTGCGCTTCATCCCTGCCTCCCTGATTGGCCGAATGTGCCCGTTCTATACCCGTCGCAATGCGGAAGTTGCGCAATGGATCGGCCGTTGCGCCTCCGCGTGGGCCCGGGCGATCGGGGGTAAGAGATCGGCTCTTGCCCACCCGAACCGACAACCGAAAACCCGAGCGCGCTCCCGAGCCGGTGCGCCGAGGCCGGCTGCGACGCTCGGACTGCTCCGGACCCGGGGTTCGGCGCGTTCGCCGCGGGCGCGGCTTCAGCTACGTCGATGACCAGGGCCGGCGGGTCGAGTCGGCCGACGAGCTCGCGCGCATACGGGATCTGGTCATCCCGCCGGCGTGGGAGGACGTCTGGATCTGTGCTGACCCGCTCGGCCACCTCCAGGCCACCGGCGTCGACGCCGCGGGCCGGCGGCAGTACCTGTACCACGCGCGCTGGCGCGAGCACCGCGACCGCGCGAAGTTCGAGCGGATGATCCATTTCGCCGAGCTGCTGCCCCGGCTCCGCCGGCGGCTGTCCAGGAAGCTGCGCGACGCCGAGGAGCCGGATCGCGAGACGGTTCTGGCCTCGGCCGTCCGGCTCCTCGACGTCGGCATGTTCCGCGTCGGCAGCGAGCAGTACGCCGACGAGGATCACGGGATCGGGCTGGCCACCGTGCGCAAGGAGCACGTCCGAGTGCACGGCGACACGATCGAGTTCGACTATCCGGGCAAAGGCGGGCTGCGCCGGCAGCAGCTGATCGAGGATCCGGTGACGCACGAGTTGATCGCGAAGCTCAAGCGGCGGCGCGGCGGTCCGGAAGAGCTGCTCGCCTGGCAGGAGGGGCGCAAATGGCGCGATGTCCGCTCCGACGACATCAACGAGTACCTCAAGGAGCAGATGGGGGAGGACTTCAGCGCCAAGGACTTCCGCACCTGGAACGCAACCGTCATGGCCGCCGTGACCCTTGCCGTCGACGGGCGCGAGGCGACGAGCAAGACCGCGCGCAAGCGCGCGATCAATCGCTCGGTCAAGGCGGTCTCCGAGCTGCTCGGCAACACGCCGGCGGTGGCACGCCGCTCCTACATCGATCCTCGCGTGTTCGACCGGTACCTATCCGGGTGGACGATCGCCGCCGCCCTGGAGCGGATACCCGACCTGGACGTGGCCGATGATCGCGTGCGCACCCAGGTGGAGCGGGCCGTCGTCGACCTGCTGCTCGAGAAGACCGAGTCGCCGGCACTCGAGCCGATCCCCGACGAGCCGCCCGCCCGGCCGAAGGCGGCCCGGACTAGTCGCGGTGGAAATGCCAGAGATGGCCGACGCTCCGGAACCCGAGTCGTGCGTAAAGCTGCTTCGGCCAGTCGGCGTCGTCGGCGACGATGAACACGAGCTCATGACCACCCTCGCGCGCCAGCTCGGTGGCGCGACTGATCAGAGCGCGCGCAAACCCGCGCCCGCGTGCCTCGGGAACTGTGTAGACGTCCTCGACCTGCGCGGTGCGACCGTCTGAGCGCAGCTTGGTGATCGCCACGAGACGTCCGTCGCCGCCGCGGACCCCGAGCAAGCGATCGCCGAGCGTGCGGCTCTCGAGGCGGCCGTAGTCCGCGAGCTGGTCGATTTCGACCGGGGTCGGCTCGTCGTCCCCGTACCAGCGGCGCATCATCTCGGCCACCTCGTCTTCGCCCGCGTCTTCGACCACGCTCGTGTCGGCCGGGCGGTCGGCGGAGTCGGACAGGATCATCAGGACGTCGCGCTCCACCTTCCAGCCCGTGGACCTGAAGCTTTGCTCGAGACCCGGTCCGGCTTGCTGATGCTCGACCGCGATCTGCCGGTAGCCGACGCCGGTCATCTCCTCGTCGGCGAGCGCGACAAGCTCCTCGAACGTCAGCGCCTCGGCGACCCGCAGCTGGTTGACCGCCCACACCAGGGGCAGCGACGGCGTGCTCGCGACGATTCCTGCGTCGATCGACCGGAACGTGTCGGCGGTCGCGGCGATGCCGGCCCGCAGGAAGCCCAGCACACGCGCGAGCGGCTCGAGTTGCGATGACGGATTTTGGTGCGTTGACACCCCCTATGTATGATGCCGCCGGGCTACGGGCGCGCGAGTGCTCAGGGACGGTTTCTCGAGGGTCGAATAGAAGGGGGTTGTCGTGAGGCGGATGCTCTACGGCCGGCGAGTTCTCGGCGTGCTCGGTGCGCTGATTGCGGCCTTGGCCGCGGCGGCGCCGGCTGCGTGGGGTGCTCAGGATCCGTTCTTCACGAGCGCTGGAGTCGGACAGTTGACCTCGCTGAGCGGTGAAGGCGCGGCGGTCGCGCTGCTTCCCGACGGTCAGGTGCTGATCGCAGGCGGGTTTGGCAGCGGCGGAGCTAACGTGACCGGGAGCGCCGAGGAGTACAACCCCGCATCGCGTGCGTTCACGCCGCTCTCGTCGTCGATGAACACGCCACGCTACGGGTGCGTCAGATCACGATTTGATGGCCGATGTGATGCGTTGATGCGATAGCATCAAACCGTGAGAACGACTCTGGACCTCGACGAAGATGTTGTCACCGCTGCGCGCGAACTGGCGGCGATCGAGGGACGCTCGCTCGGTAGGGTGATTTCCGAGCTGGCCCGTCGCGGACTGACGCCGGCACGCATCGAGGCGGAGGACGGTCTTCCGGTGATCCGCGTTCCGGCCGGCACACCGCCGATCACGCCCGAGATGGTGAGGCGGGCTCTCGACGAGGACTGAGCTTGGTCGCGCTCCTCGATGTCAACGCGCTGGTCGCGTTGGCATGGGACTCTCATGTACATCACGCTGCTGTCCGCTCCTGGATGAGCGCCAGCGGCCGGGGTGGGTGGGCTACCTGTCCGCTGACCGAGAGCGGTTTCGTTCGTGTCTCCTCCAATCCCAAGGTGCTGACGAGCCCGATTGGCGTCGTTGCGGCGCGCGAGGTGTTGGCGGCGTTGCGCGCCGTCGAAGGCCACAGCTTTCTGACCGACGACGTCTCGCTGTGTGACAACGATGTGCCCCTGATCCACGGATACCGCCAGGTCAGCGACGCGCACCTTCTAACGCTCGCCCGCCGACGCGGTGCCCGCGTGGTTACGTTCGACTCCGGACTTGTCGCCTTGGCGGGTGGCAGCGACGTCGAACTGCTCACGACCCGGTGAGCGTCGCTACCCAGCCGGCAGCGCCGCGCTGTCGGTTCAGGGCTCCAAACGGGCCAGTGCGATGTCCGCCGCGGTCGCCTGCGCCGGCTCGCGGGTCAGCTCGATGCGATCGACCGACTTGACGCTCAGAAAGCAATCCCAGTCCGATGGGCCAACCAGCCGCGGGAAGCCTGACCGGGTTTCGGTGCCTTCGTACTCGAGCGCGAGCAGGACGTTGTCGTCCTCAGCCTGCTCCCGCGTGAGCACCGCGGTGTATGCGCCGGAGCCGATCGTCACGAATTGGCCTGCGTGACGTGCGCCGCTTAGAACGAGCAGGGTTCGCAGACGCACCCCGCGCCAGTGCTCGCCGAGCCGGCTCCAACCTTCACGGCAGTGAAAGTCTGCGACGAGATCGCCATCGAGGAGGGACCGGAGTTCTTCGAGGCTCAGGCGAACCGGACGGTCAACTTCGCCGTTGATCGAGAGGGAAGACTCGCTCATTTGCATCGAGTCTAAGCCCGGCGCGAGAATGGTATGGCGCGGGCCGTTAGGTTTCTTACCGGGCAGACCGGGACCGGACCATGAAGAACATTCTCCATCGGGGCACGACATTGGGCTGCGCCTTGGCGCTGTCGACCTGCACAGCGGGCTGGCTCGCGTCCGCCGCGGCTGCTTCCGATTCGATCTATTGGTCGAGCTACACGAACCCCGGCGGGGTGCTGGTTGGGGACCTCGGCGGATCGGGCGCTCGGGATCTGTTCACGCGCGAGAGCAGTCCCGACGGGGTGGCGATCGACGCCGCGGCGGGAAAGATCTACTGGGCCGACACGACATCGGGCGCGATCCGCGTCGGCAACCTGGACGGCACGGGTGCGCAGGACCTGTACACGGGGGAGACGCAAGCATCAGGCGTCGCGATCGATCCGGCCAGTGGCTTGATCTACTGGGCCGACGCGGTGTCCAGAACCGGCACGATCCGGGTCGGGAACCTCGATGGCAGTGGCACGGCGAGGACCCTCTTCGCCGGCGAGTCCTACCCGGTGGGTGTGACCATCGATCCGGCGAACGGGAAGATCTACTGGGGGAGCTACGACACGTTCACGATTCGCGCCGGGAACCTCAACGGCACCGGCGCGACCACCGTGTTCAGCGGCGAGAACTATCCGACCCAGCTGGCGGTCGATCCCTCCGCCGGAAAGATCTACTGGACCAACGAGTTCAACGGCAACGTCCGGGTCGGGAACCTCGACGGCACCGGCGCCACGAGCCTGTACACGGGCGAGGGCGAGATCGGCGGGGTGGCCATCGACTCCGCCGCCGGGAAGATCTACTGGACCAACTGGAACCTGGGGACGGTCCGGGTCGGGAGCCTGGACGGCGCCACGCCGCCCCAGAGCTTGTACACGGGCCTCACCGACCCGTGGATGGTCGTGCTCCTGCATGTGCCGTTCGGGACCGGCGCTCCACAGGTCTCCGGGGGCAGCGCGGTTGGCCAGGCGCTGTCGTGCAGCCCGGGAAGCTGGGGCTCGGATCTGCTCAGCGCCTTCCTGTACCGCGCGCCGCGCAGCTTCGCGTATCAATGGACCGTCGGCGGGGTGCCGATCGCCGGCGCCACAACAGGCTCCGTGATCGCGAGCTCGCCGGGCGACTACCGGTGCGAGGTGACCGCCACCAATGCCGCGGGCTCGACCACGCAGACGAGCGCTCCCGCGATCGTGCCGGCGTCGACGGGTCCGGGGACGGCGCGGCCGCCGCTGCTGGGCCGGCTGGTCAACGCCGCGCCGGTCAGCGGCAAGGTGTTCGTCGTCATCAAGGGCAAGTTGGTGCAGCTCACCAGCGCGACCCAGATCCGGTCCGGCACCGAGGTCGACGCGCTTCACGGGACGGTTTCGCTAACCAGCGCAACCGGGCGCGGCAAGGGAACGCAGACTGGAACCTTCGGCGGCGCGGTGTTCAAGGTGACGCAGGCGCGAGGCGGAAAGAACAAGGGGCTGACGACGCTGAAGCTGGTCGAGGGAGCGTTCAAGGGCGCCCCGTCCTACGCCACCTGCAAGGCGCACAAGAAGGCTCTCGATGCATCGGCGGCCGCGTCCTCGAGCAAGACGCTTCAGCTCTTGCGGGCCAGCGCCCACGGCAAGTTCCGCACTCGCGGCCGTTACAGCGCCGCGACCGTACGCGGAACCAAGTGGACGGTCGCGGACCGCTGCGACGGCACGCTGACGCACGACATCACGCACTCGGTCGCCGTGACCGATTTCGTTCGCCACAAGACGATCATCCTGCACGCGGGCCAGAGCTACCTGGCCAAGAAGCGGAAGTAGCTCTGGTTGGTCCGCGCCCCTGATCGGGGCGGGCGGTAGCGGTAGGCCAGCAGGCCGAAGAGAAGTCCGCCGGCGAAGAAATAGGCGTCGATCGCCCAACCGGACGCGGTGACGTTGTGCCGTCCCTGTGGTTTGTTTCATAGAGAGCCCGGTGAGGCCGTTTGGCAACAGGCCGACCGCGCGCGTCAGGTCATCGATGAGCCCGGCGGCGCCGCGGACGACGAGCACCGTGCAGCCGAGCCAGACCACGATCAACGCCAGGCGGCGCATCCTGCCTTGCGGCCACCCGCGGGCGATGGCCAGGGGCACCCACGCGCCGAGCGGCCAGGCGACATTGAGCGGCGAAAGGATCCAGGCGACCAGGTGCTTTGGTATCAGGCTTGGTAGCTCGCCGGGGCTTGCGAAGGAGCCGCCGAGGTACCAGTAGATGTGAAAGGCGAAGAACACGACCACCCAGGCGAGCGCCGCGTAGGCCACGCGAACCGGCGGCCGAGCGTCGTCTTTCACGGCGGCATGGGGCGATCGCCGGTCATCTGATGATCTGCTGCCACGATGGACGCGGCCGGCAGTGGTGGAGTTCGTCGTTGTCATGCAGAGGATGCTCGGCGATCGAAGGCGCGTTTTCGTCCGTCGCAGGTCGCGACCCGTCTGCACCCTCAGGCGGACCGTTGGCGGACCGTGCTGCTACCCCGGGCGCAGGCCGGAGCGTCAGCGGCCGGCGCGTACGAGCCCGGTCTCGTAGGCGAAGACGGCGAGCTGGACGCGATCGCGCTGGTCGAGCTTGGCCAGCAGCCGTCCGACGTGGGTCTTGACCGTGGCTTCGGCCATGAACAGGTCGGCGGCGATATCGGCGTTCGAGCACCCGCGAGCGACCGCCAGCAGGACCTCTCGCTCGCGCGGCGTGAGCAGCTTGAGCCGCGGGTCCTCTCCGGTCGGGGTGGGTAGGGCGTCCGCGACGTGGTCGAGCAGGCGGCGGGTGGCGCTGGGAGCGATCACGGCGTCGCCGCTGAGCACGGTGCGCACGGCGGCCAGGAGGTCTTCGGGGCGGGAGTCCTTGAGCAGGAAGCCGCTCGCTCCGGCGCGGATGGCGGCGAAAACGTATTCGTCGAGGTCGAACGTGGTGAGCATGATGACCTTCGGTGCCGGGCGATCTGCGGAACCGGCCTCGATCAGGCGCTGGGTCGCCTGCACGCCGTCCATGTGTGGCATGCGGACGTCCATCAGCACCAGGTCGGCGCGCGTGACGGCGAGCGCCTCGAGCGCGGCGCGGCCGTCGTCGGCCTCGCCAACGACCTCCATGTCGGGTTGGGCCTCGATCAGCATCCGAAATCCCGCCCGGACGAGCAACTGGTCGTCGACGAGGAAGATGCGGGCGCTCACGCCCGTCTCCCGACGCGGCCGGTGGGGACGACCGCGTGGACCTCGAAGCCGCGACCGGTGGCGGGCCCGACGGTCAGCGTTCCGTCATGAAGATCGATGCGCTCCCGCATCCCCACCAGGCCGTGCCCCTGGCCGTCGCCCGCGCGCCCATCGCCGCGGCCATCGTCGCGCACAAGCAGCTCGATCGCGGCGTCGCGGTAGCGCAGCACGACGTCGACGCGCGAGACCGTCCCTGCATGCTTGAGCACGTTGGTCAGGGCCTCCTGAGCCACCCGGTAGAGCGTGACGTCAATCGTGCCGGGCACGGGTCGCGGCGCGCCCTCCACCGACAGGCGTACAGGCAGCCCGGCGCGCGCGACCTGGGCGACGAGCGCGTCCAGCTCGGCGGTGCCGGGCTGCGGGGCGAGCTCGGCGCCCTCCGCGCGCAGGACGCCGAGCAGGC
>DATFDC010000544.1:0-6441 GCA_035252415.1 Solirubrobacteraceae bacterium | reverse complement strand
GGCCAGCGTGATGCTCATGATCCGCCGGGTGGGCACTCGAGCGACGTAGACGACGTCGGTGTCGTCGAGCACCGAGATCGAGCACGATTCGTTGACTTGGGCCACCAGGCTTTCCATGTGCGCCAGGGCCACCTCGGGCAGGCTGAGGCTCGACAGGTATGCGTAGCCGAGCTCGAGCACGCGAGGGCGCAGCGAGAAGCGCCCCTGCGAGAAGTTGACGTAGCCGAGCTTGACCAGCGTGAGCAGGAAGCGGCGCGCCGCGGCTCGGGTCAGGCCGGTGAGCCGCGCCACCTCACTAAGGGCCAGTTCGCGGTGCTCGGAGTCGAAGGCCCGGATGACCGCCAGTCCTCGCTCCAGCGACTGAACGAAGTCCGAGTTTTGTGCCGGTTTGTCCGCCATAGCTCGCGTCCGTTCGGTATGCGAACACTACCGAAGACCGTCGACGTCGTATCTCTGCGCGGGTGGCCGGCCCCGGTAGGATCAGGCCCGATGAGCCAGATGACTGGCGTGGAGCCCGCCACGGGGCAGGGCAACGGGAGGGGACAGATGGCGGTCGGCCCCACCGTCCGCGATGCCGCGCTCGACGTGATGCGCCGGCATGACCTGACCACGATCTTCGGCAACCCGGGCTCCACCGAGATCTCGTTCCTCACCGATCTGCCGTCGGATTTTCAGTTCGTGCTCGGGCTGCACGAGGGATCGGTGGTCGGGATGGCCTCGGGCTATGCCCTGGCCCGCGGCGCGCCCTCGTTCGCGAACCTGCACACCGCCGCCGGACTCGGCAACGCGATCAACGCGATCGCCAACGCCCGCGACGTGCGCGCCCCGCTGGTCATCCTGGTCGGCCAGCAGGACCGCCGGCAACTCGCCTTCGAGCCGTTCCTGACCGGCCGAGCCCTCGAGCGGCTGGCCGGGGAGTACCCGGTGTGGCGCCAGCTGCCCACCCGTCCGCAGGATCTCCCCGGAGCGATCGCCCGCGCCTGGCACGAGGCGAAGGCCGCGCGTGGCCCGACCCTGGTCGTGGCTCCGATGGGCGACTGGCTCGAGCCCGCGGACGAGCTGGCCGCCGGTTCGCCGGCGCGGTTGCTGCGCCCGCACTCGGTGGAGGCCTCGCAGGTCGAGGAGCTCGCCGATCTCCTGGACGGTGCGGAGACGCCGGCGCTCGTGGTCGGCGCGCCGGAGGCCGAGGACTGGGATGCCGTGGTGGCGCTGGCCGAGCGGCTGAACTGCCCGGTCTGGCAGGAGGCGTTCAGTCGCCGCGTGGGCTTCCCGCAGGACCACCGGCTGTTCGGCGGTCATCTGCCCTGGCAGCGCCGGCTCATGCACGACGTGCTGTCCCGCTACGACGTCGTGCTCACGCTCGGGACCAACGCGTTCCGGGCCTACATCTACGACGAGCCGGTGGCGCTGGTCGGGCCTTCGACCCGAGTCGCGGTGCTCACCGCCGATTCGGCCGAGGCGCACCGTAGCCCGTGCGAGCTGGCCGTGGTGGCGCCGGTGGGCGCCGCGTGCCGTGCGCTGGTGGAGGTCCTGCCCGATCGCGCCGCCGCGGGGAATCCACCCGAGCCGGTGCGCCGGCCGGCTGCGCTGCCGCCACCGGAGGCGGGAGAGCCGCTGCGTCCCGGCCACGTACTCGACGCGCTGGCCGCGCGCATGCCCAAGGATGCGATGCTGATCGAGGAGGCCCCGTCGAGCCAGCCCGAGCTCTACCAGCGCCTGCCCGTCCGGGCGCCGTTCGGGTTCCTCAGCACGGCGAACGGCTGCCTGGGGTTCGGCCTGGCCGGCTCGATCGGCCTGCGAATGGGCATGCCCGACCGGCCGGTCGTCGCGGTGCTCGGCGACGGGTCGACCATGTACGCGATCCAGGCGTTGTGGAGCGCCGCCCGCTACGAGGTCGGCGTGCTGCTCGTGGTGCTGGCCAACCACCGTTATGCGGTGATGGACGCCCTGGCCCGGCGGGCCGGTGGCGAGGCCGCCTGGCCGGGCTTCGAATCGGTCGACATCGGCGCGATCGCGCGCGGGCTGGGCTGCCCGACCGTGCGCGTGGAGACGCATTCGGAGCTGGTGTCGACGCTGGATGACGTGTTGCCGGGTCTGGCTCAGCGCGGAGAGCCGCTGCTGGTTGAAGCTGTGGTCGGGGAGTAATCCGGTGGCCACCACCGACGCACGCAAGACGACGCCGGCGGACATCACCGCGGCGGCGGTGTCGAGCTTCGATGGCTGCTCCGATGCCCGCCTGCGGGAGATCATGCAGGCGCTCGTGCGGCACCTGCACGGCTTCGCGGCCGAGGTCGCGCTGACCGAGGAGGAGTGGCGTTCGATGATCGCCGCCCTCACCGCCACCGGCCACATCACCGACGAGCGCCGGCAGGAGTTCATCCTGTGGTCCGACGCGCTGGGCCTGTCGATGCTGGTCGACGCGATGGCCCACGAGCTGCCCGCGGGCGCCACCGAGTCGACCGTGCTGGGTCCGTTCTACGTGCCGGGCTCGCCGCAGCGCTCGTACGGGGAGAGCATGGTCGTTGAAAGCGGCGCGGGGGTTCCAGCCTGGGTCTACGGGCGCGTCCTGGATGTCTCGGGCGCCCCGATCGCCGGCGCCGAACTCGACGTGTGGCAGAACGGCGCCGACATGCTCTATGCGGTCCAGCGCCCCGAGGCCGAGGAGGATCACCTGCGCGGCCGGTATGAGACCCGTCCCGATGGGACCTACGCGTTCGTGGCCGTCCGTCCCGTCCCGTACCCGATCCCGGACGACGGGCCGGTCGGGCGGATGCTCGCCGCCACCGGCCGCCACCCCTGGCGCCCCGCGCACATCCACATGATCGTGCGCGCGCCGGGCTACAAGACCGTCACCACCCACATCTTCGACGCGGTGAGCGAGTACCTCGACTCGGACACGGTGTTCGCGGTCAAGCCCTCCCTGCTGCGGAATTTCATGGAGCGCTCCGCCGACGATCCCGAGCGCCCGCCGGGCGTCCCGGCCGGACCTTGGGTCTCTCTTAAGAACGACATCGTGCTCGCGCCGGCGTCGGACGGCGAGGACGGCCACGCGGTCGTCGATCCCGGCCGCACCGCCTGACCAGCCCCGCCCCGCCGCTACCGACCGTCGAGAGCCCTACCGACGGGGCAAATTCCAGCATTGGGCAGCGCCGACGGACGCCAATGCACGATCTCGCCTCGTGCCGGGGCGCAATCGTGCCCTAGCGGCGGCCTGCTCCCGAGATGCTGGAAATTGCCCGATTTCGCTGGCCGGGACTTGCCGATCGTCCCGGCAGCTTCGAACCCCTTGACGGACCCTTCCACCACCAGCTACCTTGTACCGCATGGTAGCGATAGGCGAAGGCGTGATCTCTCAGCTGCGCCGCGGCGTGCTGGAGTTCTGCGTCCTCGCCCTGCTGCGCGACGACGAGCGCTACGGGTTCGAGATCGTCCGCGCGCTGTCCGAGGCCAACGGGCTCGTGACCACCGAGGGCACGGTCTATCCGCTGTTGGCCCGGCTGCGCAAAGAGGGCGTGGTCGAGACGACGTGGCGGGAATCGCCCTCGGGGCCGCCGCGTCGCTACTACCGGCTGACGCCGGCGGGTCGCTCGCTGCTCGATGCGTTCATGACCGAATGGAGTCGGTTTCGCGACTCGGTGGACAACTTGCTTCAAACAGGAGCGCTGACATGACCACGACCACCATGCACCCACTCGCGGCCGACTACCTCGATCGCCTCGAGCACGCCGCGCGGCGGCTCCCCCGAGGCGAGCGGCGCGAGCTGGTGGAGGACATCAGCGCCCACCTGACCGAGGCGACCAACGCCAACATGTCCGACGCCGAGGCGCTCACCGTGCTCGACCGGCTCGGAGATCCCGAGGAAATCGTCGACGCGCAGCTACCGGAGGAGCCGTATCGCGTCGACCGGCGCGGCGCTCACGAGTGGGCGGCGATTTTCCTCCTGTTGTTCGGCGGCTTCCTCTTCTTCGTCGGCTGGGTCGCCGGGCTGATCCTCCTGTGGAGCTCGCGCGCCTGGAACGCGCGCGACAAGGTGATCGGGACGCTCATCGTCCCGGGCGGGCTCGCGACAGTTCTGCCGCTGATGGTCGTAACCGGGAGCACGCAGCACTGCGTGAGCCTCAACGGGGGCCCGCAACGTTGCACCGGCGGCCCGAGCACGGTTCACAACATCCTGTCGATCGTCCTCCTCGTCTTCCTCATCCTCGGCCCGATCTGCACCTCCGTGTACCTGGCGCGCCGCGCCCGTTAGCCGCTCGGTCGAACCCGCCGCAAGACGCCGCGCATGGCCAACTCGCGCGCGATAAGCTGCGCGCGAGATGGTTGACGAAATTGTCAACAATCCCGCCGCCGTCCGCGCCACACCGGAGGACCGGCTGCGCCACGCGATCGTCACCGGGCGCTTTCAGCCCTCCGAGCGGCTGATCGAGGCCGACGTGGCCCGGGAGCTTGGCGTGGGACGCTCGGCCGTGCGCACCGCGCTGGCCCGGCTCGAGCACGAAGGCCTGGTCGAGCACGAGCGCCACCGCGGCGCCCGGGTCCGCCTGGTCAGCGCGCACGAGGCGGTGGAGATCCTCGAGACGCGCGCCGTACTCGAGGGCGTGGCGGCTCGCCACGCGGCCCGGAAGGCCTCGGGCGTGGACATCGAGCAACTCGAGCACATCCTCGAGGGGATGCGCCGGCGCGTCGACGCCGGCGATCTGCTCGGTGCCTCCGACCAGAACGCCGTGCTCCACGGGCTCATCCTCGACATCTCCGCTCATGGCACGGTGGCCCGCCTGATCGCCACGCTGAAATCGCAGCTCGTGCGCTTCCAGTACAGAACGATCATGCTGCCGGGCCGCAGCGAGCATTCGTTCGGCGAGCATGCCGCGATCGTGCGGGCGATCGCCGCGGGCGACTCGGACGCCGCCGAGCAGGCCATGCGCACGCACCTCTCGCACGTGGCCGAGGCGCTCCGGGGAGAGGCAGACGGCGGATGAGCGCTGACCCGAGGCCCTCGGACCGCGCCCGCGAGCTCCTGCGCGGCGCCTACGACACCCACATGCACGTCTCCCCCGACGTGGTCGAGCGCAAGATCGACGACGTCACGCTGGCGCGCAAGTTCGCCGACCTCGGCATGGCGGGGTTCGTGCTCAAGTCCCACTACGGCTCGACCGCCGAACGGGCCAGCGTGGTACGCGCCGCCGTGCCGGAGACGAACGTCCTCGGGGCGATCGCCCTGAATCGCGCGGTGGGCGGGATCAACCCGCTGGCGGTCGAGATCGCCGCGCGCGAGGGGGCCCGCACCGTGTGGCTCCCGACCGTCGACTCCGTGAACGAATCGCACGAGAGAGAAGCCCCACCCGGCGCCAAGGTCCCGGTCTGGGTAAAGCTCCAGCTCGAGCTGCGCGAGCAGGGCATCGAGATCCCGCCCGTCCCGGTGGTGGACCCGGGCGACGGGACCGTGCTGCCGGAGCTCCGTGAAGTGCTCGGCGTGATCGCTCGGCACGACATGCTGCTGGCCACCGGGCACCTGAGCCGGGATGAGATCTTTGCGGTCCTCGACGCGGCGCTCGAGGCGGGGGTGCGCGACATCGTGATCACCCATCCCGAGTTCCCCTCCCAGGACCTGAGCGTCGAGGACCAGCGAGCCCTGGCCGAGAAGGGCGCCCTGCTCGAGCGCTGCTTCACCACGCCCCACACCGGAAAGGTCACGTGGGAGCGCTGGATCGAGAACATCCGCGCCACCGGTCCCGAGCACTCGGTGCTGTCGACCGACCTCGGCCAGGTGTTCAACCCGGCGGTCGAGGACGGTATGGCGCTGATGGTCGACCGCCTGCTCGAGGCCGGCTTCAACGATGAGGAGGTGTACGTGATGGCGGTCGTGAACACGCGCATTGTGGCCGGGGCGGAAGCGCTGTGAGCTCTCGGAGGCTGATGGTCATCGGGGCGCATTCGGCCGATTTCGTGTGGCGCGCCGGCGGCGCGTGCGCGGTTACGACCGCGAACGGCGGCGAGGCTCGCGTGATCGCCCTCTCCTACGGCGAGCGCGGCGAGTCCGGCGAGCTGTGGAAAAATCAGGACCCCGCCCACCCCCAGACGATCGAGAACGTCAAGAAGATTCGCCACGGCGAGGCGGAGAGAGCGGCCGGCGCGCTCGGCCTCGCCGTGGCGGATCTTCTTGACGTTCTCGATCGTCTGGGGGTGGGCGGGGTCCGAGTCCTTCCAGAGCTCGCCGGACTCGCCCTTCTCCCCGTAGGAGAGCGCGATCACCCGCCCAGTTCCGCCGGCCGAGGTCGTGACCGCCAGCGCTCCGCCGGCGCGCCACACGAAATCGGCGGAGTGGGCGCCGATCACCAGCATTCGGGGTGGGTGGGACCGATTCACCACGGGTCGGCTCCCGCCACCCGGCGCGTGTTGGTCACTGCCATCACCTTGACCTCCTCGTCGTTGAAACCGGCG
>DATFDC010000543.1:0-7428 GCA_035252415.1 Solirubrobacteraceae bacterium | reverse complement strand
GGTGCAAAACTCGCAAAAGTCCCCCGGGGCCATCCGGCTTTCTGCACATAAGCGTCGTGGAGGTGCTTATGTGCAGAAGGCGGGGTCCAGACGGGGACTTTGGTGAGAAATGCATGGTGGGCGGTGCCCCGGGACCGAGGTTGCGGCAGATTAGGGGGCGATGTCGCGCGAGCCGACCGACGATCCAGACCTGGGAGCCATGAGCGCGTCACGGATTCGCAACGTCGCGCTGCTCGTGGCCGCGTGCTTCTTCATGGAGCTCCTCGATGGCACGATCGTGGTCACCGCGATCCCGCGGATCAGCTCGTCGCTGGGCATCACGGCCGGCGCGGCCGGGCTGGTGGTCACCGCCTATCTGGTGACGGTCGCGGTGCTGATCCCGCTCAGCGCCTGGCTCACGCTGCGCTACGGCTACCGCCGCGTGCTCCTGTCGGCGATCGCGATCTTCACCCTGGCCTCGCTGGGCTGCGCGGCAAGCCAGAGCTTTGCCGAGTTGGTCGCGATGCGGATCCTGCAGGCCGTCGGCGGCGCGATGATGGTCCCGGTCGGCCGGATGATCGTGTTCGAGCGAGCCGACAAGTCGCAGCTCATGCGGCTGATGTCCTACGTGGTCTGGCCCGCCCTGATCGCGCCGGTGATCGCGCCGCTGGCCGGCGGGGTCATCACCACGTACGCCGACTGGCGCTGGCTGTTCGTGGTCAACCTTCCTCTCGGGGCGATCGGGCTGGCCTGTGCCTGGAGGCTGATCCACGGCCGGCCCGCCGAGGCTCCGCCACGGCTTGACCGGCTAGGCGTGGTCCTGAGCTGCGGCGGACTCACCGCGCTGACCTGGACCGCGCACCTGATCGCCGATTCGCATCCTGGCTGGCCCTTGGTGGCCGGACTGGCCCTGGTTTCGGTGGCGCTCCTGGTGGCGGGCGCACGCCACATGCTGAAGATCCCCGCGCCACTGCTCGACCTGCGGACGCTGAAGATCCCCACGTTCGCCAACGCGATGCTCGGCTCGAGCCTGGCCTGGCTCGTGATCGGCGCGATCCCGTTCCTGCTCCCGCTGCTGTTCCAGACCGTGTTCGGTTGGAGCCCGATCAAGTCCGGCGCGCTCGTGCTGTTCGTGTTCGTCGGCAACATCGCGATCAAGCCGGCGACCTCGTTTCTCTACCGGACCTACGGGTTCCGCCGGGTGCTCCTCGCCGCCACGGTCTGCCTGACCGCGACCGCGATCGGGTGCGGCCTGCTGACCGCGAGCACACCGCTGGTGGCGATCGCGCTGCTCTCGCTGATCAGCGGCGTCGCCCGCTCGGTGTCGATGACCGGCTACACCACGCTCGCCCTGAGCGACGTGCCGGAGCCGCAGATGCGCCCCGCGAACGCCCTGTTCAGCACCGCGCAGCAGTTGTTCACCGGGCTCGCGGTGGCGCTCGCGACGGTCGCTCTGCGGATCGGGCACGTCGTCAGCTCAGGCGGCGGCTCGCGAACCGCGTACTCGATCGCGTTCCTGGCGGTGGCGCTCGTCGCAGCCGTCGCGACCGCGGTCGCGCTGCGCCTGCATCCGTCGGCCGGGGCGGTTCTCACGACCACTGATCTGGCCGCTGGCCGAGACCTCGAGCCGGCGGAGCGCTAAGGGCTCGCGCCATTCACGGCCCGGGCGATGTCGGCCTTGGTGAGGAACCCGTGCGTGACGCCGACGCAACCGTCGGCAGCCTCCAGCACGGCCGGCTGATGCAGGTTGATTCCGGCCTGGACGACCATCTGGGTGTTCAGCTCGCCGCTGCTCGTCGGATCGGGGAAGTTGGGGAACCCGTGACTGCGCAAGCAGCGGGCGAACGCCAGCGCCGCGGCGATCCGCGCTTGCGTGCGCGCCGGGCTCTCGCTGGACGGCCCGCCGTCCGGCAGCAGGTGCCGGCACGCGGTCACGGCCGACCGGAACGAGGGCGACCGCGCGTTGCCCGAGCTTGGCGTGAGGGCGAACTTGAACGCGCGGGTCGTCGGGTCGGGGAAGCCCGGCACCCCGTGCGAGCGCATGCAGCGGGCGAACTGGAACGCGGCTTGAGTTTGAGCTTGGGTCTGCCGACCGCCCGCGGTGCTGCTCGAGTTTGTGCTCGAGTTGCCCGAGGATCCACACGCGGTGAGACCGGTGGCGATCCCGACCGCGGTGAGCAAGCTCAATATCCGCCGTATCGTCATCACAGCGGCATTGGTACGGCTTCGCGCGTAACAGCGCCGTAACGCCGCAACACCGCTGTTATCGGAGTACGCGGCGCTCCGGTTAGTGCACGGTTAGGTTGGCCAACAGGATCGGTTAAGCAGCACCGACGGCGTCCGATAGCAGGACCGAGCGGCCTATGCTGGACGTAATTCGGTACATGGGAGGGAGCCCCCGATGCCAGGTTTGACGGGTCTGGGCGCAGCCGTGCGCCGGCTGCGTCGACGCCGAGTCCCGCGGCTCCGGGCGATCGCTGTGGCGCTGATCGCGCTGGCCGTGGTACTCGTGCCGCTGGCCCTGGCCGACATCGGCGAGAGCACTGAGGGATCCTCGCCGCACGCCCGTCCGACCGGCCCGGAGGCGAGCTCCACTCCCACCCGGATCGCCAGGGCCAGGCCGCGGTGGCACGCCCGGCGCGCGGCGGGCTTACCACAGGCGACGCTGGTGATCGGGTCAACGCTGAGCACCGTGCCCGTGCCCAGCTCGTTCTTCGGAATCTCGACCGAGTACTGGACGCTGCCTCTGTTCGAGCGTGACACGCGGGCGTTCGAGCGGGTGCTCTCGCTCCTGCACGTGGCTGGCGACGGTCCGCTGATCTTGCGGATCGGAGGCGATTCGGCCGACCATTCGTTCTGGTCGCCGCGAATCCAGAAGATGCCCGACTGGGCGTTCGCCCTGACCCCGGCCTACCTGGCACGGTTGCGCGCCCTGGTGCAGCGCGATCGCGTGAGGCTGATCGTCGACCTCAACCTGCTCACCGACACTCCGTTCGCGGCGGCGGCCTGGGCCCGCGCGGCGGAGACCTCGCTTCCCCACGGCAGCATCGCGGGCTTCGAGATCGGCAACGAGCCCGACCTGTACGAGCGGCGCTACTGGGTCGACATGACCGCGCGATCGCCCCTGGTCCCCCGCCCGATGCCACTCGACCTGACCCCGGCCACCTATGTCGCGGACTTCGCCGCGTATGCGCGCGTGATCGGCGAGGGCTCCCCCGACATCCCGCTGGTCGGCCCGGCGGTCGGACACCCTCGGCTCGGCCTTCCGTTCGTCTCCGCCCTGATCGCAGCCGAGCGGCAGGAGCTGGGCATGGTCACCGGCCACCTGTATCCGTACTCCAAGTGCGTCAAGAGCCCGAAGTCGAGCAGCTATCCGACGGTGGCGCGCGTGCTCGGCCGCCACGCCACCTCGGCCTTCGCGACCGACCTCGCCCCCGCGGTCGCGCTCGCCCATCACGCCGGGCTGAAGTTCCGCCTGACCGAGTTCAACTCGGTCACCTGTGGCGGGAAGGTGGGAGTGAGCAACACGTTCGCGACCGCGCTGTGGGCGCCCGACGCGCTGTTCACCGCGATGCGCGCCGGCGTTGACGGGGCCAATCTGCACGTCCGGGACGACACGATCAACTCGCCGTTCACGATCGGCCGCGGCGGCGTCTCACCCCGGCCGCTGCTCTACGGATTGCTTATGTTCACCCGCACGCTGGGCCCTGGAGCGCAGCTGGTCAGGCTCCACCTCGCCGCGGCGCGCTCGCTGAACCTGAGCGCGTGGGCGGTCCAGGTCCGCGGACACATCCTCCATGTGCTGCTGATCGACAAGGGCAGCCGGACCGTACGGGTCGACCTGAGGCTGCCCACGAGCGCGGCCGGAACGGTTCAGCGCCTGCTCGCCCCATCGGCGTACTCGCGCTCGGGCGTCACGCTGAACGGGCAGCAGCTGAACTACGCCGGTGAGTGGACCGGCACGCCGCGGACCGAGACGATCATGCCGGGCGCGCGCGGCGGCTACGAGCTGACGGTGCCGCACCGAAGCGCGGCTCTGTTGAGTGTGCGCCTCGGTGGCGCCTCAGAACACCACCGTCGTGTTGCCGTGACGAAGCACGCGGTCCTCGCAGTGGGCCTGGACCGCCCGCGCAAGTACTAGGCGCTCCACGTCGGCGCCCAGCTGAGCCAGCGCGTTGGCGTCGTGCCGGTGATTGACCCGCATCACGTCCTGCTCGATGATCGGACCGGCGTCGAGCTCCTCGGTCACGTAGTGCGCGGTGGCGCCGACCAGCTTGACCCCGCGCTCCTTGGCCCGGACGTAGGGGTTGGCGCCGGCGAAGGCCGGCAGGAACGAGTGGTGGATGTTGATCACGGGCACGCCGACCCGGTCGAGGAACTCCGGCGAGAGAACCTGCATGTACCGGGCCAGCACGATCAGGTCGCAGCAGCCCTCGAGCAGCTCGAGCTGCTTTGCCTCGGCTTCCTGCTTGCGGTCCTTCTCGACCGGGATGTGGTGGTAGGGCACCTCGAACAGCGCGGCGTCGTCACGCAGGTCGGGGTGGTTGGAGATCACCATCACGATCTGCGCGTCGAGTTGGTGGCGCCGGCAGCGCCACAACAGATCGAGCAGGCAGTGGTCGTAGCGCGAGACCATCACGGTGATCCGCTTGGGCCGGGCGGCGTCCCACATCCGCCAGGTCATGCCGAGCGGCTCGGCCACCCTGAGCCCGAAGCGCTCGGGCAGCCCCTCGTGTCCGGCCGGGTCGAGGGTGAACTCCATGCGCAGGAAGAACGTGCCGCCGGAGGGGTCGGTCGAGTATTGAGCCGAGCTGACGATGTTGGCCCCGGCCTCGTACAGGAAACGCGACACGTTGGCCACGATCCCGGGCCGGTCGGGACAGGAGATGAGCAGGCGCACCAATCCGGGTTGGATGGCGCCAACGGTCACGAGGTCTCGAGCGGCACCGGTACGTGCTCGAACTGCGTGATCCGCCGGAGGTCCTCGACGCGCACGTCGATCTCCCCTGCGGTCAGCCGCTCCATCCGCTCGGTCCCGAACTCCTCGACGCTGAACGAGGCCAGCGCGGTCCCGTAGGCCATTGCCTGGCGAAGCAGCGGCTCGCTCACCGGCCCGTCGAGGTGGCGGGCGATGTAGCCGACAAACCCGCCCGCGAACGTGTCGCCGGCGCCGGTCGGGTCGACCACGGTCTCGAGCGGATACGCGGGCAGGGCGAAGAAGTCATCCGCGGTGATGAGCGCCGCGCCGTACTCCCCCTCCTTGGCCACGACGGCCGATGGTCCCATCGAGATGACCTCGCGTGCCGCCCCGACGATGCTGGGTCGCTCGGTCAGCTGGCGCAGCTCGGCGTCGTTGAGGACGACGCAGTCGACGCGGGAGATCACGTCGATGAGCGCGTCGCGCGCGCTGTCGATCCAGAAGTTCATCGAGTCCATGGCCACGAACTTGGGCCTGCCGCACTGCTCGAGCACGCTGAGCTGGAGCTCGGGCTGGATGTTGGCCAGGAACAACGCGTCGCAGCTGCGCGACGAGTCCGATAGCTGGGGCTGGAAATCCTCGAACACGCCCAGCTGCGTGTCGAGGGTGTCCCGCGAGTTCAGATCCCAGCCGTAGGCGCCCGCCCAGAAGAACGACTTCCCGCCGGGTACCCGCTCGATGTCGGCGACATCGGTGTCCCGCAAGGCCACCACGGCGAGGTCCTCGTCGCCGAAGTCCTCCCCGACGCGGCCGACCACGTGCACCTGATCGAAGAACGATGCCGCCAGCGCGAAGTACGTGGCCGCGCCGCCGAGCATCCGCTCGCGCTCGCCGAACGGCGTCTTGACCGCGTCGAACGCAACCGAACCAACAACCGTGATACTCACGTCACGTACCCCCGAGTTCGGCGCCAGCCGAACTCGCAAGGGAAAACGAAGTTTTCCCCACTCACGCCCCAACAACCTCGGGCGAGCCGAGCCCGGCCGCGGCGCGCAGCGTGTCCGCCTTGTCGGTCCGCTCCCAGGTGAAGTCGGCGTCCTCGCGCCCGAAGTGGCCGTAGGCGGCGGTCTTCTGATAGATCGGCCGGTGCAGCCGCAGATACTCGCGGAACGCGCCCGGCCGCAGATCGAAGTTCTCGTTGATCAGCTCGAGGATCTTCGAGCGGCTGACCTTCTCGGTCCCGAACGTCTCGATCATCGTGGAGACCGGATGGGCGACGCCGATCGCGTAGGCGACCTGGACCTCGGCGCGGTCGGCGAGACCCGCCGCGACCACGTTCTTGGCCACGTAGCGGGCGGCGTAGGCGGCTGAGCGGTCGACCTTCGACGGATCCTTGCCGCTGAACGCCCCACCACCGTGACGCGCCATCCCGCCGTAGGTATCGACGATGATCTTCCGACCGGTCAGGCCGCAGTCGCCCATCGGGCCGCCGATCACGAACCGGCCGGTCGGGTTGACCAGCAGGTTGCGGCGAAGCTTCTTGGGGTCGAACAGATCCTCGGGCAGCTCGGGCTCGATCACGTGCTCCCACAGATCCTCTTTGAGCAGGGACTCGGCGCCGTCGCGATGCTGGGTCGAGATCAGCACCTTCTCGATCTCGACCGGCTTGCCGTCCACGTACCGAACCGTGACCTGGGTCTTGCCGTCCGGGCGCAGGTAGGGCAGGATCTCCGCGCGGCGAACGTCGGCCAGCCGCTTGGCCAGCTTGTGCGCCAACGAGATCGGCAGCGGCATGAGCTCCTCGGTCTCGTTCGACGCGTAGCCGAACATCATCCCCTGATCCCCCGCGCCCGCGACGTCGAGCTCGTCCTGATCGCTCTCGTTGGTGCGCGTCTCCCACGCCTGGTCGACGCCCTGGGCGATGTCCGGCGACTGCTTGTCGATCGCGTTGATCACCGCGCATGTGTGGTAATCGAATCCGTATTCGGCGTTCGTGTAGCCGATCCGCTTGATCGTCTCGCGAGCCACCTCCTGGATGTCCACGTACGTCGACGTCGTGATCTCGCCCGACACCACGACCAGGCCCGTGTTGACCAGCGTCTCGCAGGCCACCCGGCCGTTCGGGTCATCACGCATGACGGCGTCGAGAACGCCATCGGAGATCTGGTCAGCGACCTTGTCCGGATGACCTTCAGTCACCGACTCCGACGTGAACAGGAACTCGTTGTCGGCGTGAGTCATGCGGTCTTACCTTCCTTACGGGTGATCTCGAGCAAGTAAGCGGGCATTACATCCGTCGCGCCGAGCTTCAGGTGGTAGGCGTCGGAGAGCTCCTCGACGCGGGCGATCTGGTCACGCGCGTCGTTGAACAGCTCCGTGAACTCGAACAATCCGAAGTCCACGACTCGAGCCTGATAGCCCAGGCGCTCCAGCAGCTGGGTGGTGCGCCGCTCGCCGATGATAGACAGTTGCATCACATATGCGGTGCCATCGTCGGCCAGCGCATCGGGGAGCATTCGCAGCAGGTGGTC
>DATFDC010000542.1:0-2374 GCA_035252415.1 Solirubrobacteraceae bacterium | reverse complement strand
AACCTCGCCCGGCGCCTCGAACACCCGGTCATCGATCGCCGCCACCGGGTGGACCTCGCGAGTCGTCGAAGCGATGAACGCCTCGGAAGCCTCCAGGATCCCCTCGAGCGTGCACGACCGCTCCACCGCCCCCGTCACGCTGATCACGACCGCCCGGGTGATCGAGGCCAGGATGTGCTCACTCAGCGGCGGGGTGAACAGCGAGCCGTCGGCCACCCAGAAGATCGAGCTGGTCGGCGCCTCGAGAACCCGCCCATGCGGTGTGACCAGCAACGCCTCGTCGAAGCCCCGCTCGCGGGCCAGCCGCGAGGCCAGCATGTTCGCCCCATACGACAGCGACTTCACGCCATCCAAGATCCGCGTGGGCGAATAGGTCACCGATCCCAAGCGGATCACCTCGGGCTGTACGTGCATGGGCTCGGTCATGAGCAACCGGCGGCCACCGCGCGTGATCACGATCCGCAGCAGCTCGTGGTCGGGACCGACTCCGGCATGGGCCAGCAGCCGCCAGGCATCCGCGCGCACCGCCTCGAGATCGACCGGCAGGCGCAGATTCGACGCCGAGCGCTCGAGCCGGGCCAGATGCTCATCGAAGGCAAACGGCCGGCCCTCGTAGCACCGAATCACCTCGAACACACCGTCCCCGCGCAGCAGGCCCTCGTCGGTGGCCGGAATCGTCGCGCGCGAGGCGAGCGTGATCGCGCCATCGACCGAGGCCAAAGAGCCCGAGAAGTTAGCCGGCATGCGGGGATTGGGACGGTCGGCGGCGCCTGACGGCGGCGCCTTGGCGCGACCACACTTTCGCGAGGCGCACCACGACCGCCGCGGCGGCCGCCATGTCCTGCACGGAAGCCCACTCGCGCACCGAGTGGTACTCGTGCCCTCCGGTGAAGATGTTCGGCGTGGGCAGGCCCATCGCGCTGAGCACTGACCCGTCGGTGCCGCCGCGGATCGGCTGCCGGATCGGCGCGATGCCCTCGGCTCGGATCGCCGCCTCGGCCGCGTCGGTCACCTCCGGCACCTGGCTGAGCACTCGGTGCATGTTGCGGTACTGCTCGCGCGCATCGAAATCGAGACGGGCCCGCGGCTCGGCGTCCACGATCTCCCGCGCGACCCGCTCGAGCAGCGCCACGTGCTCATCGAGCTTCGCGTCATCGAAGTCGCGCACGATCAGGCGCACCGTCGCCTTGCCCGGCGTCCCGGTCAGCTCGTGCGGATGAATGAAGCCGTCGCGTCCGCGAGTCTTCTCCGGCGTCAACTCCGCCGGCAGGGCGGCAACGATGCGGGCGGCCAGGCGCAGCGCGTTGACGAGCTTGCCGGTGGCCTGACCGGGGTGTACTTCGACCCCCCGCACGGTCAGGATCACCTCAAAGGCGCTGAACGTCTCGTCGGTGAGCTCGCCGAGCTCTGAGCCGTCGAGCGTGTAGGCGCAGCGGGCGCCGAAACCCTCGATGTCGAACAGCGATGCGCCGGCGCCGACCTCCTCATCCGGCGTGAACGCGACACGCAGCTTCGGGCGCGGGAGCTCCGGGTGCGCGGCCAGGTACGCCACGCCGGCCATGATCTCGGCCACGCCGGCCTTGTCGTCGGCCCCGAGCAGCGTGTCGCCGCTCGAGGTGACGATGTCGTGACCGACCTTGCCGGTCAGCTCGGGGATGGCGGCCGGATCGAGCACCGTGCCCTCGCGCGGGAGCTCGAGCACGCCGCCGTCGTAGGAACGATGGACGATCGGCTCAACCCCGCGACCCGGAGCATCGGGACTCGTGTCCATGTGCGCGATCAGGCCGATGGCATCGCCATTCGCAGCGGCGCCGTCTCCCGCGGGCAGGGTCGCCACCACGTAGCCGTTCTCGTCGAGCGATGCATCATCGAGTCCGGCCTCGCGCAGCTCGGAAACCAGAACCTTGGCCAGGTCGAGCTGGCCCGGCGTGCTCGGCGATCCGGTGCGCTCGCGGCGCGACTGTGTGTCGATTCGCACGTAGCGCAGGAAGCGATCGAGGACATCCTCGGCGAGCTCCTCGGCCAAGGCAGACGTGTAGGAAGCGGACATTGCGGTGAGTATCGCAACGTAGGGGGGAGGAGGCGGGCTGCCGAGACCCCGAACGAAGTCAGGAGTGAGCAGAGTGGCAACCCAGACGCCAACCCAACGCTCGGCCGCCGCGAAGCGCGCAGCGGCCACCCGAAAGCGAAACGCCGCCAAGCAAAGCGCCGCGAGCACGAGGACGTCGGCGCGGCGCACCAAAAGCTCGGCGTCCGTGACCGCGCGGACCAGCGCGCGGACGACCGCCCGCAGCGCCCGCACGACCGGCAACCGGGCGGCTCAGACCGCTGCACGCAGTGCCGACGCGGCACAGACGCAGCTGGGCGCGGTGGC
>DATFDC010000541.1:0-9175 GCA_035252415.1 Solirubrobacteraceae bacterium | reverse complement strand
GCCCGGGCCCGCAAGCTCGAGCATCAATTCCAGGCACAGCCGGGTCGTGGCGTGCGCGCCGGTCCCGAACGCCTGCCCCGGGTCGATGACCAGGTCGATCTCGGCGGCAACCGGCGAAGACTCCCAGGGCGGACGCACCCCCAGCCGACCGCCCGGAAGGACCAGCGGACGATGAAACGAGCGCCACCGCTGATCCCAGTCGTCGGACACCTCCGAGGTCAACACCTCGACCAGCGCCCCGCCCGCCACGGCCCGAACCGACGCCACGGCCGGCAGCTCACCCGGCGCCCCGTACACCGCGTACTCGACGACGTCATCACCCACGTCGACTTCCTCGACCCCATTAGGCGCCAGCGAGAGCAGCTCGGCCAGGACGATCTCCGCATCCTCCCGCCGGACCCGGACCGCGAGACGAACCACGAATCAGACCGGCGTCAGTGCCCGCCGAACGCCCGCCTGAGCTTCCCGAACACGCCCTCCTCGGTGCGCAGGTTCTGCGCGGTCATCGAGTCGGCGAGCTGCTCGTAGAGCTCCTTCTGCTCGCGGTTCAGGTGCCGCGGGACGACCACGTTGACGACCACCCGCAGATCGCCGGTCCGCCGCCCGCGCAGGGCCGGCATGCCCGAGCCCCGGACGATCAGCGTCTCGTTCGGTTGGACCCCGGCCGGGACGTCGACCTCGACGCTCCCATCCAGCACGGTGTCAACCGACACCACGGTGCCCAGCGCGGCCAACGGCGCCGATACGTCGACCACGGTGATCAGGTCATCGCCGTCGCGCACGAAGCGTGGGTCCTCGCGCACGCGGATGAGCACGTACAGGTCGCCGGGCGGGCCGCCCCGCTCGCCGGCGTGGCCGCGGCCGGAGATCCGGATGCGCTGGCCGTCGGCGATCCCGGCCGGCACATCGACCTTGACCTTGGCGCGCTCGACCGTGCGCCCTCGCCCGCGGCACACCTTGCAGGGATCGCGAGCCACGCGCCCGTCGCCGTTGCACACGTCGCACACCGCGGTCCGCATGACCTGCCCGAACGGCGTCCGGGACACCGCCCGGAGCTGGCCGGTCCCCTGACAGCGGGGGCACGTCTCGATCGGGGTGCCGGGCTCGGCGCCGTTGCCGTGGCAGTGCTCGCACGTCTCGACCGCTTCATAGCTGACCTCGACCGCGCCACCCCTCGCCGCCTCGGCCAGATCGACCTCGGCGCTGACCGCCACGTCGCCACCCTGGATGGCGCCCCCGGCTCGGGTGCCCCCGCCCATCCCGAACAGGTCGCCGAACGCGCCGCCGCCGCCGAAGAACGCCTCGAAGATGTCCGACACCGATCCGAAGCCCTCGAAGTTCGGGGCGTAGCCGCCGCTGCGCAGCCCCTCGCGCCCGTAGCGGTCATATGTGGCGCGCCGGTCGGCGTCGGACAGGACCTCGTAGGCCTCGGCGGCCTCCTTGAACTTCTCCTCGGCGTCGGGGTCGTGGCGGTTGACGTCGGGGTGAAGCTCGCGGGCCAGGCGCCGGAACGCCTTCTTGATCGTGGCGTCATCCGCGTCGCGCGAGACGCCGAGCACGTCGTAGTAATCCCGGGTGGAGCTCATCGCTCGTCGTACACCTCGGCGATGAAGCTCGACAGCTGCGCAGCCGCGTCACGCACGGCGTGGATCGCCTGGCCGTAGTCCATCCGCAGCGGCCCGATCACCGACACCGTCCCGAGGCGGCGCTGCGGCAGGCCGTAGCCGGCCGCCACAAGCGCGAGCGAGTGCAGCCCGGGCGCCTCGTTCTCGGTCCCGATCCGGACCAGCACGTCGCGTTCGGTGAGCGCCGCCTGGAGCACTCCGAGCAGGGTCACCCGCCGCTCGAGCATGTCCATCAGCACGTTGAGCTCGGACACCTCGCCCAACCGGTCATCGCGCATCAGCCGCGAGGTTCCCTCGACGTACAGGCTGTCATGCGCCCCGGCCTCGAGCTCGGTGAACACCGGCGAGAGGGCCTCCAGGAAGTCCGACTCCGAGCGCGCCAGCGACGGGTCGTGGAGCCGCTTCTGCAGCATCCGGGCGCCCAGCCCCAGGCCGACCAGGCGCTCGTTCAGATAGCTTGCCGCCCAGTCGGCCAGCCCGGAATCGACCGGGCGGGAGAACGTGAACATCCGCTTGGTCACCCCGCCGGTCGAGGTGATCACCACGACCATCAGCACCTGGGGCTGGAGCAGCAGGACTTCGACGTGGCGGATGGTCGAGGTCTCGATCGGCGGGGCGGTGACGATGGCCAGCAGGTTGGTGACCTGGGAGAGGGTCTCGGTGGTGACCCGCATGGCCTCGTCGAGCTCGCGGCGGACCAGCGAGAGCGACAGGCGTGGACGGGCCGGAACCACTTCCTCCGCGGGCAGGAGCCGATCGACGAAGTACCGGTAACCGGCCTCGGTCGGGACCCGGCCGGCCGACGTGTGAGGGTGGGCGAGCAGCCCCAGCTCCTCGAGGCTGGCCAGTTCGTTGCGGATCGTCGACGGACCCCACTGGACGTCGACCGCCAGCGCCTTGGAGCCCACCGGCGCGCCCGCCTCGAGGTACTCCTCGACCACCTTGCGTAGTACGAGCTCCTGCCGGGAAGTAAGCATCCTGGTTGATTGTAGGTCGGGTGCTCGCCGGCTCTACGGGCCGTCACGACCACGTTCCGTCGGGCACGACAACTCAGAGCAGGGGACCATATGAGCCGATTCATCACGCGCCGCGAGGCACTGCGCGCCGGTCTCGTCGCGGGCGGCGCGCTCGGAAGCGCCGCGCTTGTGCAGAACGAACTGATCGCGCGCGCCCTCGGCGCGGCACCGAAGTGCGGGAGCCTCAGCGACATCCAGCATGTGGTGATCCTGATCCAGGAGAACCGCTCGTTCGATCACTACTTCGGCTCCTACCGCGGTGTCCGCGGCTTCGCGGATCCGAACGTACTCACGCTCACCGACGGGAGCGGACTGAGCATCTTCGCCCAGCCCGGCTATCCGGGCGGGTTCGACGGCGACCACCTGTACCCGTTCCACCTCGACTCCTACAACAACGGGGAGTGCACCAACGACATCGACCACAGCTGGGGCCCTCAGCACACCTACTGGGACGCCGGCAAGCTCGACGACTTCGTGACCGGGCACGAAGCCGCGGACGGTGCGGCCAACGGCCCGCTCGCCATGGGCTACTACAACCGCAAGGACCTGTCGTTCTACTACGCGCTGGCCGACGCGTTCACGATCTGCGACAACTACTACTGCTCGGTGATCGGCCCGACCGATCCCAACCGGCTCTACGCGATGTCGGCCTGGCTCGACCCGGCGGGCACCCAGGGCGGCCCGATCCTCTCGACCAGCAGCACGCGCGTCGAGCGCTACGCCACGCTGAGCTGGACGACGATGCCCGAGCAGCTTCAGGCCCGCGGGATCAGCTGGAAGGTGTACGGCAGTGCCGACGGGAACTTCGGCGACAACGTCCTGCCGTACTTCAAGCAGTATTGGACCGACCCGACCCTGAACGCCAACGCGCTCACGCCGTCGTTCCCCGGCACCTTCCAGGCCGATGTGGCCGCCGGCACCCTCCCACAGGTCTCCTGGGTCCTGGCCCCGCTGATCGCCTCCGAGCACCCGCCCGCGCCCGAGATCTACGGGGAGGCGGTGGCCGCGAACGTCCTGAGCATGCTGGTCTCGAATCCGGCGCTCTGGGCCAAGACCGCGCTGTTCATCACCTACGACGAGAACGGCGGCTTCTTCGACCACGTCCCCCCGCCGGTCGCGCCGGCCGGGACGGCGGGCGAGTACCTGACCGCGAGTCCGCTCCCCTCCGATGCATCCGGGACCGCCGGCCCGATCGGCCTCGGCTTCCGCGTCCCCACGCTCGTCGTCTCGCCGTTCGCGCGCGGGGGCTTCGTGTGCAGCGACGCGTTCGACCACACCTCGACCTTGCGCTTCCTGGAGACGCGCTTCGGCGCCGAGGTCCCCAATCTCACGAGCTGGCGGCGCTCAGTCACCGGCGACCTGACCAGCGCGTTCAACTTCGCCCAGGTCAACGCCTCGGTGCCGCCGCTGCCGCAGCCAAACGCGGCCGACAGCCGGGTCACGATGAGCAGCTGCGCCGAGAGCGCCCCGCTCGACCTGGCCACCGACGGCACCACGACGCTCAAGGTCCTCGAGCAGACGGTCGTCCCGGCCTACCCGGTCACGGTCAACCTAAAGGCGCCCCCGCAGGAGCCCGGCAAGCCGCGCCGGCCCAGCGGCCAGGTCGCCTGCAAGACCTGAGGCCCGCGCGGGCTAACCGGTCGCGATCTCGGCCACGCCGTTGCGTATCAGCCGGCTCCCGGCCTGCTCGGCCTGCGAGTCGACCACGGCCACGCCGTCCTCGACCGACCGCACGCTCCCGCTGACCACGATCTCCTCGCCGATCCGGCCCATCCCCCGGAACTGCACCGACAGGCGCTTCAAACCCTCCGGCCCGCCGGCGGCGTCGGTGTGGGCGCGCGCGACCTGCGCCATGGTCCACAGGCCGTGGAGGATCCGCCCGGGCAGACCCACGCGCTGGGCGAACTCCTCGTCGATGTGAATCGGGTTGAAGTCGCCGGACGCGCCCGCGTAGCGCACGGTCAGGTACGGGTCCGGGGTGACCCGCAGCTCGAGCGAATCCCCAGCCGCCAGGCTCACGCGGAATCGACCCCCCGCACGATCTGGCGCCAGATCCCCGTGCACACCATCTCGTCGCGCTGGTTGCGCGACTCGGTCACGATCTCGTAGAAGCCCATCCCGCCGCGCTGCGAGATGTCGCGCACCGACGTGACCGTGCTGATCTCGTCCCCGGCCACGACCACCGGCCCCCACTCGAACTCCTGGCCGGCATGGAGCATGTTGGCGAAGTTGATCCCGACCTCGGGGTCGAACAGCGCCGGCGACATCGCCCGCCCGGCATACACGACCGCGAACATCGGCGGCGCGACCACATCCGCGTACCCGGCCGCCCGCGCCGCGTCGACATCGACGTACACCGGGTTGGTCTCGCCCACCGCCCACGCGTACTCGCGGACCTTCTCGCGCCCGACGGCATAGCTCACCGCGGGATAGGTCTTGCCGATCGCGTCCGTTTTCACCGCCATCGCCGAAAGCCTGTCAGATGATCACCGGGACGGTGCCCCCGTCGACCGACCACGACGCGCCGGCCACGTTCGACGCGGCCTCCGAGCACAGGAACACGATCACCGCCGCGATCTCCTCCTCGGTGCCCAGCCGTCCGATCGGCACGCGCCCGGCGGTCGACTCGAGCACCTCCTCCCGAGTAACCCCGCGCGCCGAAGCCTGCTGATCGGCCAGGCCCCCGTCAGCCAGCCACAGATCGCCGCTCACCGGCCCCGGGGAGACCGAGTTCACCAGAACCCCACGCCCGGCGAACAGATCGGCGAACGCGCGCGAGAGCGAAAGCTCGGCCGCCTTGGTCACCGAATAAGCCATGTTGGTCGACGACGGTCGCTTCCCAGAGGAGGAGCACACATTGACGATCCGACCCCAGCCCCGCTCAGCCATGACCGGCGCGGCCGCGCGCATCAGGCGCATCGGGCCCATCACGTGAAGCTCCCACTGGGCCTGCCACTCCTCGTCGGACAGCTCCTCCATCGGCCGCACAGCGCTCGTGCCGGCGCCGTTGACCAGCGCATCGATCCGCCCGAACCGCTCCAGACACTCGGCCACCACCCGAGTCCCGGCATCGACCGCCGTGACATCGAGAACCAGCGACGCCCCGGAACGGCCCGCCTCCGAGCACGACCGCGCCACCTCGTCCAGCACCTCCGAGCGGCGGCCGACCAGCAGCACCGAAGCGCCCTCGCGCGCCAGCGCGACCGCGGTGACCCGCCCGATCCCACCCGAGGCGCCCGTGACCACACAGGCTCGATCGCGCAGACCCAGATCCATGCTGGATGATTCTTCCATGGCCCTCGCGACCGAGAACGGCCACGCGATCATCCAGACTGACGGTCTGACCAAGGTGTATCCCGGAACCGACTTCAAGGCGGTCGACGGACTCGACCTCAGCATCCGGGCCGGCGAGATCTTCGGGCTGCTCGGGCCCAACGGGGCCGGTAAGACCACGACCGCGGGCATGCTCACCACCCGCGTGATCCCGACGGCCGGAAAAGCCCGCGTCGGGACTGTCGACGTGATCGCCCAGCCCGCCCTGGCCAAGCAGCTGATCGGGATCGTCTCCCAGCAGAACACGCTCGACCGCCAGCTCACGGTGTGGGAGAACCTGTACTTCCACGGCCGCCTGTTCGGCATCCCGGCCCCCGAGTCGCGCTCGATCTCCGACCGCCTGCTCGAGCAGTTCCACCTGACCCGCTGGGCCAAGGCATCGGTGTTCGCGCTGTCCGGCGGGATGGCCCAGCGGCTGATGGTGGCGCGGGCGATCTTCCACCGTCCCGCGGTGCTGTTTCTCGACGAGCCGACGGCCGGCCTCGACCCGCAGTCAAGGCTCGCCCTGTGGGACATCCTGGGCGAGCTCAACCAATCCGGTCAGACGATCATGCTGCTCACGCACTACATGGAGGAGGCCGACCGGCTGTGCAACCGGGTGGCGATCATGGACCATGGCCGGATCCTCGCCCTCGACACGCCGGCTGCGCTCAAGCAGTCGGTCGAGGCGGACACGATCGTGACCGTGAAGGCGGCCGGCGATCCGTCCCGGCTCGCCGCGGGCCTGCAGGCCGACGTCGAGGGCGTGACCCGCACCCGGCTGATCGATGACGGCGTCGAGCTGCACGTCAAAGGCGCCGAGCGGATCATCCCGCGCGTGGTGTCCGCCGCCGAGCGCGCCGGCTTCGAGCTGGTCGACCTGGCCGTGTCCGAGCCGTCGCTCGAGACGGTATTCATCACGCTGACCGGGAAGGAGCTGCGCGAATGACCGTCACCCGCCCGCGCAGCGACCCCGCCGGCGCCCCGGCCGCGATCTCACTGACGCCCACCCGCTCGACCTACGCGGCCAGTCGATCCGCCCTGTGGGCGCTGATCCTGCGCGACCTGATCGTGCTCCGTAAGCACTTCGCCGAGTTCGTCGTGCGCACGTTGATCCAGCCGTTCCTGCTCGTGTTCGTGTTCCTCTACGTGTTCCCGACGATCGGCCAGGGGATCGGGGGAGGGCGCGGGCCCGTGTCCGAATCGGGCTTCGCCACCGTCCTGGTCGCCGGCGTGGTCGGGATCTCGATCATGTTCCAGGGCATCCAGGCGGTGGCCCTGCCGATGTCGACCGAGTTCGGCTACACGCGAGAGATCGAGGACCGGGTCCAGGCGCCCTGCCCGATCGCGCTGGTGGCCATCGCCAAAGTGCTCTCGGGCTCCGTTCAGGGGATCCTGGCGGCGCTGATCGTGTTCCCGATCGCCGCGATCGTCCACGCCGGAGGCGTGACCGCCCACCTGGACGTTCACTGGCCGGTGATCGTCACGATCATCCCGCTGGCCTGCCTGGCCATGACCTCGCTCGGGCTGGTGCTCGGGACCGCCTTCGAGCCACGCAACATCGGGCTGATGTGGGGGTTCGTCGTGCTCCCGATCACGTTCCTGGGCGGCACCTACTACCAGTGGACGAGGCTGGCCCCGGTCGAGGTCGCGGGCATCCACTGGCTCCAGATCCTGGTGCTGATCAACCCGCTGATCTACGTGACCGAAGGGATGCGAGCCGGACTGACGTCGTTCTCGCACCTGCCCTTGTACGTCATCTATCCGGTGCTGATCGCGTTCACGGCGTTCTTCCTCGCGCTCGGGCTGCGCAACTTCCGCCGCCGCGTCCTGGTCTGATCATTCCCCGGGGATCGGCGCACCGGCCGGTACCCCGCGGCGCTGGTACTCCTCGTAGAGATCGCGCCAATCCCCGCCACCATCCACGCCATCCAGCTGCGACTCGAGGCGATCCAGGCACACGTGCCAACCCGCGCCATCGCGCGCCGCCTTGTCGCGGGTGTCGAGCAGCACGGTCAGACGCAGCACGCATGCGTCATCGGAGCCCGCTGCCGGCTCGAGCTCGAAGCGCAGGTGGTCCTCGCCCCAGAAGAACGCGAACAGCCGCGGCGGATCGAACTCGGTGACCCGGCCGGTGAGAGTCGTCGGCGCACCCTCAAGCGGCATGTTCTCGAACCGGAACGTGATCTCCGCCCCGGGACGCAGCTCGTCGACCTCCACGCGCGAGGGAAACCACTGCTCGAGCTCGTCGGACTCGGTGATCGCCCGCCACACCACCTCCACCGGGTGCGAGAGGCGGCGCTCGAAGCGCAGCGCGGGCCGGTTCTCGATCGTGTCGTATGCGCCGTACATGGTCAGGGCTCCTTGGGGGTCGGGGACGTCTGTGAGTCGAGGTGCTGCTCGAGCGCGTCGAGGCTGCGCTCCCACCTGCGCCGGTAGGGCTCGAGCCAGGCGTCGAGCTCGGCGAGCGGACGGAGGTCGAGCGCGTAGATGCGCCGCTGGGCCTCGGTCCGCGCGACCACGAGGCCCGCGTCGCGCAGGACGCGCAGATGCTTGGAGGTGCCGGGCTGGCTGAGTCCGGTACTCGCCACGAGGTCTCCAACCGGCCGCGGGGACTCCCGCAGCAGCTCGAGCATGGCCCGGCGGTGGGGATCGGCCAGGGCGGCCCAGGTCGAGGTCATCCACCTATATAACCAAGTAGCTATATGCCTGTCAAGCAATACAAGACGCCAGGTAGCATGTCTTGTGACCGGTCGCGGCGCCCGGTAGCCTCGTGGTACACCGGGCGTTTGAGGCAGCGACGAGGAGCACACGGAAATGTCAAGGCGAGCGACCCTGAGGGCATCGGACGCGGATCGCGACCAGATCGCGGAGCGGCTGCGCAAGGCCACGGCCGAGGGGCGCCTGCTGGCCGAGGAGCTCGAGGAGCGCCTCGAGGCGACATTCGGTGCCCGCACCTACGGTGAGCTCGATGCCGTGGTGGCCGATCTCCCGGGCGTCACCACCGTGCGCCGCCGCGAGCGGCCCCGACCCCTGGCGCCCGGCCCGATCAACGTCATCGCGCTGCTCATCCTCGCCCCGGTCCTCATGTCGCTGATGCTGGCCGCGGCGGTGATCGTGGCCATGGTGTTCTCGGCCTGGGGCGCGCTTCTGATCGTCGGCTGGCTGCTGTTCGGCCGTGGCCAGCGTTCGTGTTGGGGTCCCGGCCGCCACTATCGCCGC
>DATFDC010000540.1:0-4531 GCA_035252415.1 Solirubrobacteraceae bacterium | reverse complement strand
GGTCGAGATCCTGAGACTGCTCGCGCGCGGGCTCTTGAACAAGGAGATCGCCCGCCGGCTTCAGATCACGCCCAAGACCGTCGGCAATCACATCGAGCACATCTACGCCAAGATCGGCGTCTCGAGCCGAGCCGCCGCCGGCCTGTTCGCAACCGAGCAGGGCCTGCTCGCCGCCGGCGAGGCCGGCGGCATCTCGCACCCCTCCCTCGGCGCCACCCCGGGCGCTACACGCTGACGGTCGCGGGCCGGCTGCGCGTCCGGCGCCAGACGATCACGATCGCTTAGCCCGGAGCGGGCACGCGGCCGGTGGCGGTGGCGAGGTCGTGGCTGGTGGGCGCGTTGCCGGGGTCGATGAAGGTCTGGATGAGCAGGCCGTCAACGGTGGCGATCATCACGGATGCGAGGTGGCGGGCAGCGTCGTGGTCGATCGTGTCGTCGAGCGAGTCGGTGAGCAGGCCCGCGACGCGGTCGCGTTGGCGGTTGTAGTGGGCGGCGAGTTGTTCGCGAAGTGCCGGCGAGCGGGCGCTGCGTGCGAGCGCTTCGATGTAGGCGTGGAAGTAGGGGCGGATCGAGTCGTATTCGTCGAGCACAGTCCGGAGCGAGTCCGTGAGCGACAGCGGCCCGGCCGCCGGGGCGATGTGAGTCGCGCTGATGATCGTGTCGGCCCACTGCTCAAAGGCGAGCCCGATCGCTTCGTTGAGGAGCGCCTCCTTCGACCCGAAGTGGTAGCCGATCGATCCCAGATTGGTGCCCGATGCGGCAACGAGGTCCCGGGCCGTGATGTTTCCGTAGGTGCGCTCGCGCAGCAGCGTCCCTGCCGCCGCAAGCAGCTTGGTGCGATGAGTCGACCGATCCGCAGGACTGGACATGGTGATTTGAACATTGTATAAGACGTTGTCTTACACGCTGATCACGCAATCGGAGGGACCAGATGGCGGCACCGCCACCCACGGGATCAGAACCGGTCGTAGCCAGGCCGGCGGTGGGGTCGCCAACGCTCAGGACCGCGGCCTCCGAGGACGTTCCGCGGCTGGCCCGTGCCCTCGCCGACGCGTTCATCCACGACCCCGTGTACACGTGGATGCTGCCGGGCACGCGGCGGCTGGGGGCGCGGCTTCGCACGATGTTCACGGCTGAGCTCGAGCAGTACGGACTGCCGCAGGGGACCGTGTGGACGACTGCCGGCTGCGACGGCGCCGTCGTTGAACTGCCCCCCGGCGCGTGGGAGATGCCGAAGTCCGCGACGGGGAAGGAGGCGCTCAAGTGGGTGCGGGCCTTCGGGACGCGGTTGCCGCTCGCGATCAGGGTTCAGCGCGCGATGGAGGAACAGCACCTCCGTGAGCCGCACTTTTACGCGCGAATCATCGGGGTGCGCACCGCGCTGCAGGGACAGGGCCTGGGATCGGCGCTCATGCAGCCGACACTTCAGCGTGCCGACTCGGCCGGGCTACCGACGTACATCGAGGCCAGCACCGAGCGCAGCGCGGCTCTGTATGAGCGCCTCGGCTTCGTGCACATCGACGTGCTATCGCTGCCGGACGGGGGACCGCCGCTCTGGCGGATGCGCAGGCCGCCGGCGGTGGCGTCGCGAGCCGAGGCGTGAATCCAGCGTCGGCGCTGTGGGCGTCTTGAACTCGATGCAGAAGTACGTCCTCTCCAATACCCTGCAGGCGGCAGAGTGGCAAAGCACAGAGCTCATCATCGACGTGGCCTCGGCTGTTTCCACCACAAAAGCCGACCGTTCGCCTCGAGCTACGCACCGCGGACCACGTCAGGTCCGGCGTGCTGAACCTCAGCTACGCCCCGGCCGAGGACTAACCCAGTGGAACAGCGCATCAGCCTCGTGACGCTCGGCGTGCAGGACCTCGCCCGCGCCCGCGCGTTCTACGAGAGCCTCGGCTGGTCCGGGGCGCAGCAACCGGACGACGAGGTCTGCTTCTTCCAGGCCGGAGGAATGGTGTTCGGCCTGTGGACAGCGCTCGGCGGGCACGGCGCACCCGGCATCGAGCTGGCCCACAACGTTCGCTCGCCGCAGGACGTCGGTGCCGTGCTGGCCGAGGCAGAGGCCGCCGGCGGCACCGTCGTGCGCCCCGCCGGACGCGCCGACTGGGGCGGCACTACCGGAGCCTTCGCCGACCCGGACGGCTACGTATGGGAAGTTGCCCATAATCCCGGTTGGACCATTCATGACGACGGGACGATTCAGATCTAGCCGCGGCTAGTGCGCGAGTCGTGCCCTACACCGGTCGGAGTAGGAGCGCGGTCAGGCCGTCGGGCCGGCGCCCGGCGCCACCAACCCGCTCTGGTAGGCGATCACGACGAGTTGCGCGCGGTCGCGCGCGCCGAGCTTGAGCATCGCGCGGCTGACGTGCGTCTTGACCGTCAGCGGGCTGAGGAACAGGTCGCCGGCTATCTGATCGTTCGACAGACCTTGGGCGACGAGCGCCATGATCTCTCGCTCACGCTCGGTCAACTCGGACAAGGCGGGATGGATGCCGGCGCGGGGGGGACGGCGCGCTGCGATGTCGGCGATCAGGCGACGGGTGATTCCCGGGGAGAGCAGCGCGTCGCCACGGGCGACCACCCGGATCGCGCGCAGCAGTTCCTCCGGTTCGGTGTCCTTGACCAGGAAGCCGCTGGCGCCAGCCTGTAGAGCGTCGTAGACGTACTCGTCGCTCTCGAACGTGGTCAGGATGAGGACCTTGACCCCGGCCAGGTTCTCGTCGGCCGCCATCCGGCGCGTGGCCTCGAGACCATCTACGATCGGCATGCGGATATCCATCAGCACCACGTCGGCCCGGCGCTCACGAGCGATGGTGACCGCCTGGGCGCCATTTTCGGCCTCACCGACGACCTCGACGTCCGCGGCGGAATCCAGAAGAACCCGAAAGCCGGCGCGGATCAACGCCTGGTCGTCGGCGAGCAGGACGCGGATCACGGCGCGCCCAGTGGTAGCCGGGCTTGAACGCGAAAGCCGCCATCGGGCGCCGCGCCGGCGATGAGCGTGCCGCCCACGGCTTCGGCGCGCTCGCGCATTCCGATAATGCCGTGCCCGGCGCCCTCCGGCATCCCGTCGGCACGCCCGCGCCCAGCGTCCGCGATCTCAACTCGAAGCTCGTCTTCGGTGTACGCGAGTGTCACGCGGGCCGTCGTCGGGCCGGCGTAGCGCAGCGCGTTGGTCAGGGATTCCTGGACGATCCGGTACGCGGTGAGGTCGACGGTCGGGGCCAACTTCCGTGCCTGGCCATGGACGTCGACCCAGGTCGGCAGGCCGGCGCGAGTGGCGTTGTCGACGAGCTCATCGAGCTGGGCGAGGCGCGGCGCGGGCGAGCGCGGATCATGCTCGTCGGCTTGGCGGAGCACGTTGAGGATCCCTCGCAACTCCCGCAGGCCTTCCTTGCTTGCCTGCTTGATCGCCTCCAGCGCCTGGGCGGCTTGCTCGGGTTGCTCGTCGATGACATGAGCCGCGACGCCGGCCTGGACGTTGATCGTGGCCATCGTATGCGCCACGACGTCGTGTAGTTCACGCGCGATCCGGAGTCTCTCGGCGTCGACCGCCCGCCGGGCCTGCTCCGCGCCTTCTCGGAGCGAGTACGCGCGGCGGCTGGCCACCCACAGCCCGAGAAACAGGGCGGCGGCGACCTCGCCGGGGATGAGAACCCAGCCGGCGCCGGTGCCAAACGCGCCGAAAGCCGCAGTGCCGGCCATCAGCGAGAGCATCGTGATGACCGACAGGCCGATCGCGGTTGCGGTGGGGACCGCCACCGCAACCGCGTACAGAGCGAACATCGGATTGAGGATGACCGCGCCGCCGAAATAGCCCAGGCAGGTGTAGAGAAGCGCTGCGCCGAGCGAGACCGCGAGCACTAGGACGGGTCGGCGGCGGCGCCAGATCAGAGCCAGGGCGCTCACGACAACCAAGACGTAGCCGATCGTCGGCACGGGGAGGTGAACGCCGGGCGGCGGCTTGTCGGACGCCTGGTGGGGGTGGCTCTCGCCCACCGATCCGGCCAGCGTCAGCAGCGCCATCACCACGGCCAGAGCGACGTCGAATGCCCGCGGCGAACGCCGGATCCGCCCCCACGCGTCGGCGAGCCCGGTCCGGCGTCGGCGGGCGGCGGGGGGGATGGCGGCACGCGGGCTGCTCATCGCCATGCGAGGGTAATCCTCCGCGTCACCGCGGTCGTCCTCCGAATGGAGTCCGTGCAGCTACTCCAGTTGGAGTACGCCCGCCCCGCGGATGCTGCAGATCTCGTAGCGCCGATCACTCCGCGGCGCCGACGACACGGCGGGCCTCGCCGCCGATGCTTTCGGCAGTCAATTTCGGCCCCGCCCCCAGGAGGATCTGCATGTCGAAGGTCACGCGATTTGTTCTCAGGCACAAGCTTCTCGTCGTGGCGGCCTGGTTGGTCCTGGCGCTCGCCGGCGCGATGACCGCATCCGCCACGACCAAGCGTCTGACCACCAGCTTCGATATGCCCGGCGCCGCCTTCCGGACCGACGCACGGATCCAGGCGCTCTACCTCCACAA
>DATFDC010000539.1:0-12056 GCA_035252415.1 Solirubrobacteraceae bacterium | reverse complement strand
GTCCTGAGCGAACACGGCGTCCCGCAGCCCCATGATGACCAGCTTGGGCGAGAGGATCTTCCCGGTCGCGTAAGCCGGGCACGCATCCTGGCAGCGCCCGCACTCCGTGCACGAGAACGTGTCGAGCACCTGCTTCCAGGTCAGATCGCTGGGTTTGCCGGCGCCGAAGCGGAGGTCCTCCTCGGGGATGTCGGGGTCGTCGAACGTGAGCGGTTCGAGGCGGCCGCCGGCGCGCGTGCGCCCGAACCAGACATTGATCGCCGCCACGAAGATGTGCAGGTGCTTGGAGTGTGGGAGGTAAGCGAGGAAGCCGAGGATCGTGACCACATGGATCCACACGAAGACGCGCTCGAGCACGTCTGTGGCGTGGTTGTCGGCGAAGACGTGGGAGAGGGCCTTGGACACCGGAGACCACGACGCGGGCCAGTCGTTCAGATGCACCGCGATCCGGGCGCCGTGCCACAGGAGGAGGCTCATCACGATCGTGGCGATCAGGGCCAGGATCAGGTCGGCCTCGCCCAGATGGCTTCCCCGGAAGCGGGCGGGTCGCTGCACCTTGCGGATGTAGACGGCCGCAACCACGCCGGCCAGCACGAGCACGCAGAAGATGTCGACGAGCAGCATGTACCAGCCCTGGTGCCCGAGCCAGGGAAGCGTCGAGTGCTTGTCGACGATCCCGATCATCGCGATCAGGATGGTCGGGAGCAGCACCATGAAGCCCCAGAAGATGAACGCGTGGGTCAGCCCGGGGCCGAGGCGCTGAAGCAGCTTGCGCTGGCCCAGGACGATCGTTGCCTCGTTCCTGGCTCGGCGAGCGGTGTCGCCGGAGCGCTGAGCGCGTTGCGCGGGCGCGGCGGCGCGGACCAGGGCGACCAGCGCGCGCACGCGCGTCCCGAACAGGATGCCGCTCGCGACGAGGGCGGCGGCGAGGGCTAAGGCGGAGACGAGCAAGTGGGGCCCCGCGTCGGCGTGGTCAGCCGTCCCGCGTCTTGCGGATCTCGGCCGAGACGGCGGGCACCACCTCGTGCAGGTCGCCGATCACCGCGTAGTCGGCGCTGGTGAAGATCGACGCCTCGCGGTCGGGGTTGATGGCGAGGAGCTTCTTGGCCCCCTTGCACCCGGCCATGTGCTGGGTGGCGCCGCTGATTCCGCACGCGATGTAGAGCGACGGCGACACCTTGGTCCCGGTCTGCCCGACCTGGTCGGTGTGCGGCCGCCAGCCGGCGCTGGTCACCGCGCGCGAGCAGCCGACCGCGGCGCCCAGCAGTTCGGCCAGCTCTTCGATCACCGCGAAGCCCTCGGCCGACCCGACTCCGCGTCCGCCGGAGACGACGACATCGGCGTCGGCCAGGGACACACCGGCACTGACGGCTTCCGCGTGCGCCAGCACCCGGACCCTGCCTTCTTTCGCGGGGATCGACTCTATTTCCAGGTCTTCGGTATCGGCCTCCACCGCGTGGGGCGCGACCGTGAGCAGCGCGGGAGAGCCGTGCAGCCGGGCCTCCTCGAGCAGGCTGCCGCCCCACCGGACACGGGTGAGGGTGATCGGGTCGCCCGGGGTCGCGGCGGTGCAGTTCGCGGCCATCGGCAGGTCGAGCTGCGCCGCGACGTGGGCGAGCACCTCGTTGCCGCGGTCGGTGCCGGGAGCGACGACCACGCTGGGGGAGCGCTCCTCGATCATGGCGGTGAGCGCGGTGGCGGCTCCGTCAGGGGAGTAGCCGCCGTCGTCTTCGATCTCGACCACTTGCAGGTCGTCGGCGTCCAGGTCGCGGGCGAACGCGACGGCCTGGCGGAACAGCTCGTCGTCGGAGCGCTCGGCGAAGACCAGGACCATCGCCTACACCAGACCCAGTCCGCGGAGAACGCTGACGACTGCGGGCGCCGCGTCGGCGCCGTCGCCGAGGATCTCGGTCTGCTTGCCCGAGCCCGGCGGGAGCGTGAGCTTGACCATCTGTAGGCTCGGCTCGGCGCGGGTGGGCGTCGATGCGTCGAGCGGCTTGCGCTTGGCTCGCAGCCGCCCCGGAACCGAGGGATACCGGGGGAGGTTGATGCCCTCCTTGACCGTGACCACCGCCGGCATCGGCAGCTCGTACACGTCGCGTCCGCCCGGCACCTCCTGCTCGCAGCGGAGGCTCCCGTCTTGGACCGCGATCGCCTTGACGCCGGTGACGACCGGGAGGCCGAGCTTGTGGGCGACTCGGATCGCCACCTGGTAGTTGCCGGCGTCGGCGGATTCGTTGCCGAACAGGATCAGGTCGAACGCCTCGGGCTGGGCCTGGATGGCCGCGACGATCGCGTTCGCAGTCGCCTGGGGGTCCCATTCTTCGGTGCCGCCGGTGACCAGGTGCACGGCTCGGTCGATGCCGATCGCCATCATGTCGCGCAGCTGCTCCTCGGCCTCGGGTGGACCGAGCGTGAGCACGGTCGAGGAGCCGCCGTGCTGCTCGACCAGCCGGACCGCCTCCTCGCATCCACACTCCTCATGCGGGCTGATCGTGAAGCCGAGGTGGCGGGTCGAGATCGCGCGCTGATCGTCGGTGAGCACGATCTTGCCCCCGGTCAGCGGGACGCGTTTGGCGCAGACGAGGACGTTCATGGCTGTCGGCTCACGAGCGGACCCGCGAGTTGTCCGGGTCGAAGAGCGGCGTGGAGTCGTTTGCCGCGACCGTGATCGGATAGCGCTCGCCCATGTACTCGACGCTCAGTTGCTCGCCGACGACCGCGTGCTCGGGCGGCAGGTAGCTCATCAGGATGTGCTTCCCGATCGAGGGGCCGGCGCCGGCACTGGTCACGTAGGACCGGCGCCCCTTCTTGTCGACGAACGCCTTGCCGTCGCGGGTCAGGATCGGCTCCTTGCCGAGCATGTAGCGCTTGACGCCCGCCTTTGAGGTGTGGTCGTCGACGGTCAGCGAGCACATCACGGCTGCGGGCTCCTCTTCGCGGTGGCGCAGGTGCGCCTCCTTGCCGATGAAGTCCTCGTCCTTGACCTTGCCCCAGGCCATCCCGGCCTCGACGACGTTGAAGTCGCCCTCGAGTTCGGCGCCGTAGGCGCGGTAGCACTTCTCGAGGCGGCCGGTGGTGCCGTAGACACCGATCCCGGCCGGGATCATCCCGTGCGGCTCGCCGGCCTCGGCGATCAGATCCCACAGGCGGGCGCCCTGCTCGAACGGGACGTACAGCTCCCAGCCCAGGTCGCCCACGTAGGAGATCCGGGAGGCGAGCACCTGAACGGGTCCCGCCTCGATCTGCCTGCAGTGGGCGAACGGGAGCCCGTCGTGGGACACATCGTCGCTCGTGATGCTGGACAGGATGTCCCGGGCTTTCGGACCCCACAGACCGATCGTGGTCCACGCGTTGGTCTGGTCGTGGACCTGCGCCGATCCGTCCTCGGGGAGGTGGTCGGCAAACCACTTGAGGTCGGACATCCCGAACGCGCCGCCGGTGACCACGCGGAAGGTGTCGTCGGTCAGGCGCATGATCGTCAGGTCCTGCTTGAAGCCTCCGCTCGGGGTGAGCAGAGGGGTGTAGACCACGCGGCCGTTCTCGACGTTCATCTGCCGCATCGCGACCTTCTGCACGACGTCGAGCGCCGCCGGACCGGTCACGTCGAAGATCGCGAACGCGCTCAGGTCGATCATCGCCGCGCGGTCGCGCATGGCCAGGTGCTCGGCGTTGATGATCGGCGACCACCAGCGGGCGTCCCACTCGGCCTCGCGCTTGTTGATCCGGTCGCCGTACTCGTCCAGGAGGCCTTGGTTGGAGTCGTACCACTGCGGGCGCTCCCAGCCGGCGCCTTCGTAGAACACCGCGTTCAGCGCGCGTTCGCGCTCGTGGAAGGGGGACAGGCGGACGTTGCGGTCCGAGGCCCACTGCTCGCCGGGATGGACGATCCCGTACATCTTGTTGAAGCCCTCGGAGGCGCGGGCCACGACGTGTGTGCGGGTGCCCTGGCAGGAATAGGCACGCGCGATGTTCGACTCGAACACGTCGATCTCCGAGTCGCCGTGCACGATCAGCTCGGCCACGGTCTTGCCGGCGCCCGGGCCTTCCTTGATCCAGATCGCCGCGGCCGACCACAGCCCCTTGACCTCGGGGGTCTCGCCGAGCAGCGGCATCCCGTCGTAGGTGACCGACAGCACGCCGTTGATCGCGTACTTCACGCCGACCGACTCGTCGCCCACGATCTCGGGCATCAGCTCGAGCGCCTGCTCCATCTGGGGGTCGAAGTCGTCCTGGGTGAATGGCAGCTCGGTGGGACTGAGTGCCGACTCCTCGATGCTCGGGATGTCGTCGGACAGAAGCGTGATCGGGCGGTGCGCGTAGGAGCCGATCTCGAGCCCCGTGCCTTCCTGGCGCTCGTACATGTTGGTGTCCATGTCGCGGACGATCGGGTACTCGATCAGCTTGGTCGTGTTGGCGAACCGGGGCGCCGGGCCGATGTCGATCATCTGGTGGACCATCGGGGTGAGCGGGATCGAGGCACCGGCCATGCGGGCGATCCGCGGGCTCCAGGCGCCGCAGGCGACCACGATCAGATCCGCCTCCAGGTCTCCCTTTGTCGTCCGTACGCGCCTGGCCCGGCCGCCCTCGACGTCGATGCCCAGCACCTCGGTGTTGGCCATGACGGTCATCCCGGCCTCGACGGCGCGCTCGCGCATGATCGTCCCGGCCCGCAGCGAGTCGACCACCCCCGCCCCCGGGGTGAAGAAGCCGCCCAGGATCAGCTGCTCGTTGATGAACGGCACGTGCTCCTTGACCTGGTCGGGGGTGAGCAGCTCGACCGGCTCGATGCCCCACGACTTGGCCGAGGCCATCCGCCGGGTCAGCTCCTGCATCCGCTCCTCGTTGCGCGCGATCTCGATCCCGCCGCTCTCGATGAACACGTCCAGGTCCTTGTACTGGCGCATGCTCTCGAGCGTGAGCGAGGTCATCTCCTTGGAGTGGTCGACGGGGAAGATGAAGTTCGAGGCGTGCCCGGTCGATCCGCCCGGGTTGGGCAGCGGTCCCTTGTCGACCATCGTGAGGTCGCTTACGCCCAGCCGCGTCAGGTGATACGCCAGGCTGTTCCCGACGATCCCAGCGCCGATGATCACAACCCGTTCAGTCCGCGGTCCACTGCCCACACCACTGATATATCAGATGGATGCCACGGATCGCAACGCGGGGAAGGGCCATCTGGCGGGGAGGCCGGCCGGAAGGCAAGAGATATATCTGTCGTGTGTTTCTGGTCGACGCTCGGGATACGGTTGGTCGGTGAAGTTGCCGTATGACGAGATGGGCAGTGGTGCTCCAGTTGTGTTGCTGCACGCCGGGGTGGCGGATCGGAGGATGTGGAGCGAGCACCTGGAGCCGCTGGCCGCGGCGGGCTTCCGCGTGATTGCGGTTGACCTGCCCGGCTTCGGTGACGCGCCGCCACCGGAGGGCGAGGATGCCCCGTGGTCCGACGTGCTCGAGACGTTGGACGGGCTCGGGGTCGAGCGGATGGCCCTCGTCGGGTGCTCGTTCGGCGGCGCGGTGGCGTTGCGGTTCGCGGCGGTGGCGCCCAGCCGGGTCACGGCGCTGGCGCTGATCTCGGCCCCGCCGCCGGATATGGACGAACCGTCGCCCGAGCTCGAGGCGGCCTGGGAAGCCGAGAACAGCGCGCTGGAGCGCGGCGACATCGAGGCGGCGGTACGGGCGGTCGTCGACGCGTGGACCCTGTCTGACGCGTCGCCCGAGCTTCGTGAACGCGTGGCCGACATGCAGCGCCGCGCGCTGACGAAGCAGGTGAATGCGCCCGATGTTCCGGAGGCGCCGGATCCGCTGGACCAGACCGGACTGGCCGAGATCGCCGTGCCCGCGGTAGTCGCGGTCGGCGAGCGGGACATGCCGGACTTTCGCGAGGGGGCGCAGAGGATGGCCGACCAGCTGCCGATCGCCCGACACGTCGAGATCCCCGGCGCGGGCCATCTGGCTCCGCTAGAGACGCCCGAGGCGTTCCGCGAGTTGCTGGTGGCGTTCCTGGCCGGTGGTTAGCGGCGCGCTGCCTGCTTGCGCTCGATCCGCCGGCGCTCGGCCCGGGGGACCGTCTTCACCCTCCTGGGCGCCACCGGCGCCGATTCGAACCGGAGCATGCGGATCGCGGTGAGGATCGTCAGGAGGGTCATCATCACCGCGCTGCTGACGCACCAAGGACAGATCGCCTTGATCGTGAAGATCTCGCGATAGGTGAGGTACAGGCTGAACAGGCACCCGATGAGGGCGATGCCGAAGCCGGCCGCCCGGCCGAGCTCGTTGCGGATGGCCAGGCTGAGCAGGATCGCGATGTATCCGGCCAGGCCGAGCACGGCCACGGGGACGCCGGCGAGCTTGGAGTAGACCGACTTCTGGACGGTCTCGCAGCCGCCGCTCACCGGGCACACCACGTTGAGGCCCGCGTAGTGGGTGTATGTCAGGTAGGTCGCGACGGCGATCCCGATCAGGGAGATCACCGCGATTGCGATGAGCAACCGCCGGTCGACGACGTCGCGAACCGGGACGCCATTGCCAGCGGAGGCTTCGATCATGAGACCTGTTTGATCGCCGACTGGAGCTGGGCGTAGGTGGGCACCGCGGCGTTCGCCGCCGCCTGTCCCTTGGGTCCCTTGAAGATCAGGGTCGGCGTTCCGCTGACGCCGATCTGCTTCCCCGTGTTCTGCTGCGAGGTCACCTCGGCGGTCAGGTTGGGGTCGCTGCGCGCGGATTTCCACTGCGCGAAGTTGAGTCCGGTGACCTGTCTGGCCAGACCGTCCAGGAAGGACTCGGTGACGTATGCGTCGGTCTCGGACTCTTGCTGGCGATAGAAGAGCTCGGTGAACTGCCAGAACTTGTTCTGTTTCCCGGCGGCCAGGGCAGCGGCCTGCTGCAGCGGGAACTCGTTCGGGTCGGGGCCGTTGCAGGTCGCGGTGCAGAACGCGTCGTAGACGACCTTGACCTTGCCGGACCTGACGTCGTTGGAGACCAGCTGCTGGAATCCGCCGTTGAGGGTGAAGTCCTGGCAGACCGGGCACTTGAGATCGCCGTAGTAGGTCATCGTCACGGCCGCCTTCGGGTTCCCGAGCGTGTTGCCCGACTGAGGAATGCCGCTGAGGAGGTTGTTGACCGCCGTGACCGTGGCGTTCCCCTTGCCGCCCGTCTGGATCCCACCCTTCTTGCTGCCGCCGGTACTGATGATCACGGCCGCGACGACGATCACGACCGCAACCGCGACGACGCCGATGATCATGCGGAAGCGCTGCTGTCGGCGGGCTCGCTCGGCTCGCGCTTGTTCCTCGGCGAGGCGGCGGGCGCGCGCCTCTTCCTTCTGCTTGGTGCGAGATGCCATGGTTTAGACAGGGCCGCCCGGGCGGCCGATGCGCCTGAGGATAGCGTCCGGCGGGCCAGCCGGGCGGCGCCTGACGCGCGTCTTAAGCAGCTCTTCGTTTTGCCGGACTCAACGGGTCGGGCCGTCCGGGGCGGCGGATCGACTCGCCGAAGGCGAGGCTGGCATCCCCGCTAATTGCATGTAAACATCCTGTGATCAGCCGGCGCTCCGGCGTGTTGCCAGCAGCCCGGTTGATTACAGTCTCTCCCATGTCGCGCGAGCGCACCGACGCACAACCTGGGGGTCAGGCGGCCCCGCAGCGTGCTCAGCCCCGGCTTCGGGTCGCGGTGATCGACCGCGATCCGGGCTTCATGCAGGTTCTGGCCAACCGGCTTGGCACGCTCGGATGTGAGCACCGGGCGCTGTCGAGCCCGGCCACCGTGGAGACGCTCGTGGCCATGCGGCTGAACGCTCTGGTCCTCGACCTCGCCGTGATCGGCCCGGAGAGCTGGGAGTACCTCGAGCGGGTGTGCGGGCGTCTGCCTGGACTCGCGGTGATCGTGTGCACCGGCCCCTCGTCGGTGGCGCAGCGTGTACGCGGCCTTCGACTGGGCGCCGACGGTTGGATGACCAAGCCCTGCCACCCCGAGGAACTGATCTGCGTGATCGAGGCAGCCGTGCGGCGCCACCGCCGCCACGAACTGCCTCAGGTCGACGTGGCGGCGACGATCGGCGAGATCACCATCCGCCCCGACCTCTACCAGGCCTACGTCGGCGAGCAGAGCCTCGAGCTGACCGCCCGCGAGTTCGAGATCCTTCAGCTGCTCGCCCAATCCGACCGCGTGCTGCGCCGCGAGGAGATCTACGAGCGCGTGTGGGGCTACACGATGGCCCACGGCGACCGCTCGGTCGATGTATTCATCCGCAAGCTTCGCCAGAAGCTCCGCGCGATCTCCCCGAACTGGAGCTACATCCACACGCACTTCGGGGTCGGCTACCGGTTCGCGCCCGAGCCCGAGGAGCTCGAGCTGGACCGGGCGGGCCGCGCCGCAGAGCCTGCGCCCGAGCTGCCCGCCGCGCTCACCCCCTGACCCGCGCCGCGACCTCACCGCTCGCACGGCGGTCACAGTCGCTCGTACCGCGGTCACAGGTTCTTCACATCCTCGTCACGACCCGATAACTCGCGGCGCCACGGCCGGCGCGAGCATCGGAATGGATGGCCGCAACCGCCCGCTCGAGCAGCGAGACCATCGAGGTCGGACCGCTGCAGATCCTGCCCGACGAGCATCTCGCCCGCGCCAACGGTCGCGTCCTGGTGCTGTCGATGCGGGAACTACGGCTGTTGACCGAGCTCGGCCGGCGCGCCGATCGGATCGTGCCGCGCGAGGAGCTGTTCCGCCTCGTCTGGGGACGCGAGATGCGCGCGGGCGACCGGTCCGTTGACGTCTATGTCCGCAAGCTGCGCGTGAAGCTCGAGGACGCGCTTCCGAACTGGCGGTTCATACACACGCACTTCGGCTTCGGGTACCGGCTCGCGGCGGAATCCAACGGCCGTTCACAACTCGATCACACGGTGGCCACAGGTGAATAACACCGTGGCCGACGTCGAGGCCGAGACTGCGAGTGACACCTAATGAAGGAGATGACCGTGAGACAACGTCGGGTTGGCGCGATCGCGTCAGCGATTCTGGCGGTGCTGATCGTCGCCGCGTGTGGTTCGAGTTCTGGGTCGGCCACTGGCACTGTGTCGGCGTCCGCCGCATCGAACAGTTCGAGCGGTGGCAAGTCGACCGTGAACGGCGCGGGCTCGACGCTGGCCGCCCCGATCTACCAGCAGTGGGCGTCGGCGCTCTCGGGCCAGGGCGTCACGCTCAACTACAACCCTGTCGGCTCCGGCACCGGCATCGCGGATCTCCAAACCGCCACGGTCGACTTCGCCGGCAGCGACCCCGCCCTGAAGTCCGAGGACAAGTCGAAGATGAAGGGCGACGTCCTGCAGTTCCCGGTCGCCTTTGGCGCGATCACCGTGTCCTACAACCTGTCGGGGATCAAGAGCGGGCTGAGACTTGACGGCCCGACGATCTCGAAGATCTACCTGGGTCAGATCAAGACCTGGAACGACCCGGCGATCAAGGCGCTCAATCCGGGCATGAGCCTGCCGAGCACGAGCATCACGGTCGTGCATCGCTCTGACTCGTCTGGCACGACGGCCGGCTTCACCACGTTCCTGTCCGACACCGATCCCAGCTGGAAATCCCAGGTCGGCACCGACAAGGAGGTCAAGTGGCCGACCGGCACCGGCGCGGCCAAGAACTCCGGTGTCGCAGCGGCGGTCAAGCAGACCGACGGAGCCATTGGCTACGTGGAGCAGGCCTACGCGATCGAGAACAACTTCACCTACGCGGCGGTGAAGAACTCGAACGGTCAGTTCGTGCTGCCGAGCATCCAGAACACCTCGTCCGCGGCGAACGGGATCACCGTGCCGACCGACCTGGGCATCTCGACGATCAACTCGTCGGGCTCGGGCGCATACCCGATCGTCTCGCAGACATTCCTCGACGTCTACAAGGACCCGTGCAAGTCGGGCGGTGCCAAGGCGTCGGTGGCCAGCGGACTCAAGAAGTTCCTGAGCTACGCGTTCGGGCCCGGACAGCAGACGCTGGGCGCTGGATCGAACCAGCTGCCCTACGCGCCGCTTCCGTCAGGCCTGGCTTCCAAGGACAACGCCCAGCTCGCGACGCTGACCTGCAACGGGGCTCCGATCTCGTAGGCGCGTGGAGGTAACCGTCACCACCGTCACCGCCGGCCGCTCGCTCCTCGAGCGGCCGGCGGCCAGCCGGATGCCGGACCGGGTCCTCAAGTGGGGCCTGACCACGCTGGCCGCCGCGATCCTCGCGCTGCTGGCGTACTTCTTCGTCCGCCTGATCGGCGAATCGGGGAACACGTTCAGCACGTTCGGGCTCAGTTTCATCTTCGGAAACGACTGGGACCCGTCGCGCAGCATCTATCACGGTTTCCCGCTGGTCTTCGGGACGCTGATCACGTCGGCCATCGCGCTGCTCCTCGGCGTCCCAGTGGCGGTCGGCACCGCCCTGTACGTGAACGAGCTGTGCCCGCGCCCGCTCCGGACGCCGCTCACCATCCTGGTTGACCTGCTGGCTGCTGTGCCGTCGGTGGTCTACGGGCTGTGGGGCATCCTCGTGCTGGGCCCGAAGATCCTGCCCGCAACGAAGTGGTTCGCGAGTACGTTCTCGTTCATCCCGTTCATCGGGGGCGGGACGCCGACCACCCCGAACTACTTCCTGGCCGGGCTGATCCTGGCCATCATGATCCTGCCGATCGTCTCGGCCATCTCGCGCGAGGTGATCGCCACCGTCCCCCCCGAGCACACGGAGGCCGCGCTCGCGCTCGGGGCGACACGGTGGGAGATGATTCGGATGGCCGTCCTGCCCTACGCCCGTCCCGGGATCACCGGCGGCGCGATGCTTGGGCTGGGCCGTGCGATTGGCGAGACGATCGCGGTAGTGCTGGTCATCGGCAACGCCCCGGTGGTCGGCTCGCACCTGTTCACCCAGGGTTACACGCTGGCCGCGGTGATCGCCGCCGAATTCGGCGAGGCGGCCAACACCCCGAGCCACTCGTCAGCCCTGTTCGCCGCCGGGCTGGTGTTGTTCGTGCTCACGCTGATCGTGAACATCGTCGCCCGCTGGTTCGTCGTCAGGGGCGCTCGTGGCCGTCGTCGGACCGGCGGCGCGGCGGTCGAGGCCGCCGCCGCGGCCGTGGGAGAGGTCGGATGAGCGCGATCACCACATCGGCTTCGCACGTGAGCCCACGCCGCCGCCGCACCGACCAGGTGATGCGCGCCGTGCTGCTGCTGGCCACGCTGATCGCGCTGGTCCCGCTCGTGCTGGTCATTTACTTCCTGATCAAGGAGGGGGCCGGCTCCTGGGCCGGGAGCTTCTTCTCGAATGACCCGAACGGCAACTTCTTCGGGAGTCCGGGGGGCATCCGGAGCGCGATCATAGGCAGCCTCTTGATGATCGGTCTGGCCACGCTGATCGCCGTCCCGATCGGGATCGGCGTGGCGCTCTATCTGGTCGAGTACGGCAAGCAGTCGGCGTTCGCCAATCTCGTGCGGTACTTCATCGACGTGATGACCGGGGTCCCCTCGATCATGTTCGGGCTGTTCATCTACATCGTGCTGGTCATCGCCAAGGTCGGTGGCTCTTCGTACGCGGGATGGAAGGGCTCGGTGGCGGTTTCGCTGCTGATGCTTCCGGTGGTCACACGGTCGGCCGAGGTGGTCCTGCTGCTTGTGCCCGACAGTCTGCGCGAGGCGGCGCTGGCGCTCGGAGCGCCCCGTTGGCGCGTGGTGGCGCGCGTCGTGCTGCCCACTGCGGCGCCCGGCCTTCTCACCGGCTCGCTGCTGGCTGTCGCCCGCGGACTCGGCGAGACCGCGCCCCTGCTGTTCACCGCCGGGGCGACGTTCGTGACCACGGCGAACGTCAACCAGCAGATGAACTCGCTGCCGCTCCAGATCTTCACGGACATCACCAACCCGCGCCAGGCGGTGATCGATCGCGCCTGGGGGGCCGCGCTTGCACTCGTCGCGCTCATCCTGCTCCTCAATCTGATCGCCCGAACCGTCTCGCGAAGGAGTCGCATCGCATGACCCCTCCTGAAACCACGAGCAAGGAACAGACCGATATGTCAACGGTTGGGTGCCCTTCGGAAC
>DATFDC010000538.1:0-4185 GCA_035252415.1 Solirubrobacteraceae bacterium | reverse complement strand
CGCGCGATCGTCGACGCCGGCATCCCGGTCATGGGTCACGTCGGGCTGACCCCGCAGACCGCGACCGCGCTCGGCGGCTACCGGGCGCAGGGCCGCACGGCCGAGCGTGCGCTGGGCGTCGCCCGCGACGCGCTCGCGCTGCAGGAAGCGGGCTGCTTCTCGCTGGTGTTCGAGGCGATCCCCGCCGCGGTAGCGGCGCGGGTCATGGAGCATCTGGAGATTCCGGTGATCGGCATCGGCGCCGGCCCGGCCACCGACGGCCAGGTGCTGGTCTTCCACGACCTGCTCGGGATCTACGACGGCCACGCCCCCCGCTTCGCCAAGCGCTACGGCGAGCTGCGCGACCAGATGGTGGCCGGCGTCGCCGCCTACGCCGCCGAGGTGCGCAGCGGCGCGTTCCCGGCGCCCGAGCACACGTACTCGATCGACGAGGACGAGTTGCGGACGTTCGAGGCTGGGCTCGCCGCCATCGGCTGATCGCCAATACCATCCGACGCCATGCCGCGGCTCGGAAACCTGTTCGCTCCGCGCGACCGGGCGTACTTCGAGCTGTTCGAGGAGGCCGGCCGTAACGCCACGCTGGCCGCCGAGCTGCTCGAGCGGCTGCTCGAGAACTTTCCCGACAGCGGCGAGCTGGCCGGCGAGATCCGCGAGTGCGAACACGAGGGCGACCGGATCACCCACGACATCATCGACCGCCTCAACCACACGTTCGTCACGCCGATCGACCGCGAGGACATCCTGGCGCTCTCCTCGGCCCTGGACGACATCGTCGACTACACCGAGGAGGTGGCCGACTACCTCGGCCTTTACCGGATCGAGGCGCCCATGGACCAGGCGATCAGCCTGGCCCACGTGCTCAGCCTGTCCTGCCAGGAGATCGGCAAGGCCATCCCGCTCCTGCGGGGCTTCAAGACCGAGATCTCCGAGCACACCGTGGAGGTCAACCGGCTGGAGAACGAGGGCGACCGGATCACGCGCGAAGCCGTCGCGTCGCTATTCGACGCGCGCATCGACCCGATGGTCGTGATCCGCTGGAAGGACATCTTCGAACGGCTCGAGGCGGCCATCGACTCGACCGAGCACGTGGCCGACATCCTGTACGGGATCGTTATTAAGAACTCGTAGCCACGCGTGTCTCACTATTGGCACGCGCGGCGTGCTGTTGTAGCTTGCGCGCGTGGAGACGAGGGAGCCGCCCGGGCTGTCGGTTCGCGACGTAGGCGTCTCGTTCGGTGGCATCACCGCACTCGAGGGGGTTTCGGTCGACGTCTCGCCCGGTGAGGTGCTCGGCGTGATCGGGCCCAACGGCGCCGGCAAGACCACGCTGTTCAACGTGATCTGCGGCTTCGTCAAGCCTCGCGCGGGGACGCTCAGCTGGCGCGGAAAGCCGCTCGGCCGCGTGCACCCCAATCGGCTGGCCGCGCTGGGGATCGCCCGGACCCTGCAGGGCGTGGGCCTGTTCAGCGGGCTCACCGTCCTCGAGAACGTGATGGTGGGCGCGCAGCGGTTTCGGCGCGCGTGGCTGGGCAGCGCGATGTTCGGCCTGCCGTGGTCCGACCTCGACGAGCGACGCCTACGCGAGCGCGCGATGGGCGCGCTGTCCCGCCTGGGGTGCGAGGACGTCATCGACCGGCTCCCCGGGACTCTGCCCTACGCGGTCCAGAAGCGGGTCGCCCTGGCCCGAGCTCTGGCCTGCGACCCCGAGCTGCTGATGCTCGACGAGCCGGCCGGCGGCCTCGACGCGCGCGAGCTGTCCGGCCTCGGCGAGCTGATCAGCTCGCTGGGCTCATCCGTCGCGGTGATGCTGGTCGACCATCACATGGACTTCGTCGTGTCGGTGTGCGATCGGCTCGTGGTGCTGGACTTCGGTCGGGTCATCGCCGACGGCGAGCCGCACGCCGTTCAGCAGGATGCGCGCGTGCTCGAGGCCTACCTGGGGCGCGAGGCGGGAGACGACGATGCTGACGATTGAGGAGCTGACCACCGACTACGGGCCGATCCGCGCGGTCGATCAAGTCTCGCTCGAGGTCCCAGAGGGATCGATCACCGCGGTCCTGGGTGCCAACGGCGCCGGCAAGACCTCGCTGCTGCGGACGATCTGTGGGCTGGAGCGCGCCACCTCGGGCCGCGTGAAGGTGGAGGGAGAGGACATCACGCGCTGGCCGGTCGAGGAGATCGTCCGGTTCGGCGTGGCGCATGTGCCCGAGGGCCGCGGTGTCATCGCCGAGCTGACCGTGACCGAGAACCTCCGGCTCGGCGGCCTGTGGCGTGGCCGCGAGGCCATGCCGCTCCGGGAGGTCTACGAGCTGTTCCCGCGGCTCGAGGAACGGGCCGACCAACCGGCCTCCCGTCTGTCGGGCGGCGAGCGTCAGATGCTCTCGATCGGCCGCGCGCTGATGGGCCGGCCGCGTGCGCTGCTGCTCGACGAGCCGTCACTCGGGCTGGCGCCTGTCCTCGTCGCCCAGATCATGAGCATGGTGCGCCGGCTGGCCGACACGCTGGGGCTGGCCGTGCTGCTGGTCGAGCAGAACGCGCGCAGCGCGCTGTCGATCGCCAACCAGGGCGTCGTGCTGAATCTGGGGCGGGTGGTGGCCGAGCAGGACCCGGCCAAGCTGGCCGCCGACGACCGTCTCCTGCACGCCTATCTGGGGTTCTAGGAGGCCCAGGCGATCATGACCAAGTTCATCGACCTCACGCTGAACGGCATCTCCACCGGGGCGATCTATGCCGCGGTGGCGCTTGCGCTGGTCCTGATCTGGCGCTCGACCCGCATCGTGAACTTCGCCCAGGGCGCGATGCTGATGTTCACCACGTTCCTCGCCTCGGCGGTCATCAACGGGGGCGGCTCATACGTCGAGGGGTTCATCGTGGCGCTGGCCGCCGGACTCGTGCTCGGGGCGGTGACCGAACGGGTCATGGTCCGTCCGGTCGAGAGCGCGCCGCCCCTGAACGCGGTGATCCTGACCCTGGGCCTGTACACGCTGCTGGTCGCGATCGCCGGGATGATCTGGGGCAACAGCCCGCGCTCGTTCCCCGCGGCCTTCTCGCTGCGCGGCTATCGGGTGGGCGGCACCAACCTGCTGTTCACCCCCAACGACACGTTCATCGTGCTGCTGGTGATCGTGGTCGCGGTGGCGCTCGCGCTGCTGTTCCGGCGGACCTCGCTCGGCCTGCGGATGCGCGGCGCGGCGTTTGCGCCCGAGGTGGCGCGGCTGCTCGGGGTGCGGGTCGGGCGGATGCTCACGCTTGGGTGGGCCCTGGCCGCGATGGTCGGCTCTCTGGCCGGCGTGCTGGTGGCGCCGTCGGTGTTCCTCGGGCCAAACAGCTTTGACCCGATCCTGATCAGCGGGTTCGTGGCCGCGGTGCTGGGCGGCCTCGACAGCCCGCCCGGCGCGGTCATCGGCGGGCTCGTGCTCGGCCTGGCGCTTTCCTACGTCTCGGGGTACGAGGGCGCGGCGCTGGTCCCGCTGGCCGCGCTGGTGATCCTCGTGATTGTCCTGATGATCCGGCCGACCGGCCTGTTTGCGGCGACCCGGGAGCGGCGGGTGTGATCGGGCGGGTGCGTGACGGGCTGCGGGCGAGCACGCTGCTTCGCTCGCTCGTGCTGGTGGTGGTCGTGGGGCTCGTGCTGTTCTTCTTCAGCGAGTCGCTCGGCTCGTACCGCGACCTTCAGCTCGCCAACGGCGCGTACTACTTCTGCGTGCTCGCCGGGCTGACCGTTCTGGCCGGCGCGAGCGGGCAGATCTCGCTCGGGCACGGAGCATTCATGGCGGTCGGGGCGTACACGGTGGCCAAGCTGGCCAACGCCGGCTGGGCCCTGACCCCCGAACTGGCCGCGGCCGCGGCCATCACCCTGCTGGTCGGGATCCCGGTGGGCGCCGCGTGCAGCCGCCTGCGCGGGCCCTACCTGGCCGGCGCCACACTTGCCTTCGCCGTCGGCCTGCCCGCTCTGGCCGACAAGTTCCCGGGGGCGTTCGGCGGCGAGAACGGCCTGGCGATCAACCCCCCGACGCCCCCGGCCTCGCTCGGTTTCACGTTCCCGCTCGAGCGCTGGCAGGCCTGGATCGCCTGCATCGGCGCCCTGATCGTGGTGTTCGTGTTCTACAACCTGACCCACAGCGGCGTGGGCCGGGCGATGCGCGCGGTCCGCGACGACGAGATCTCCGCGTCGCTGGCCGGGCT
>DATFDC010000537.1:0-8990 GCA_035252415.1 Solirubrobacteraceae bacterium | reverse complement strand
AAGCGGCGGCGCCGGGCGCCCGGGACGGGGGGCCAGTCGCCGGCGCCCACGGCGAGTTCGCAGAGTCGCCCAACGAAGGCGACGCCGGTCGCGAACGCCTCGCCGTTTTCGTTCGCGTTTCCCGCGCCCGCTTCCACGATCCCCGACTTCTTCATCTCGAGCTTTCAGATTCCGCCGTTCCTGCTCCCGATCTACCAGGCGGCTGGGATCGAGTACGACGTTCCGTGGCCCGTGCTGGCGGCGATCAACGAGGTCGAGACCGACTACGGGCGGAACCTTTCGATCTCCAGCGCGGGTGCCGTTGGCTGGATGCAGTTCCTGCCCTCGACGTGGGAGCGTTACGGCGTGGACGCGACCGGCTCCGGCTACGCCGACCCCTACAACCCGGTCGACGCGATCTTCGCCGCCGCCCGCTACCTCCATGCCGCCGGCGCCTCCACGAGCCTCCAGAACGCGGTCTATGCCTACAACCACGCCTCGTGGTACGTACGGTCGGTGCTGCTTCGCGCCGAGCTGATCGGCGGGATCCCCGAAGGGCTAGTCGACGCGCTCAGCCAGCTGGTCGAAGCCCGCTTCCCGGTGGCCGCTCCGTCCAGCTACCTCGATGCCGGGGCGACTGGCCTCGACAGTCCGCCCGCCCGCGGGGCCAACCCGTCGATCGCAGTCGACTCGAACCCGACCGCCACCACCACGACAATCTTCGCCAAGCCGGGTGCGCCGGTGATCGCGGTCAGCGACGGCACGATCGTGGGCCTCGGTCATAGCCGGGCTCTGGGTCGGTACATCGAGCTGCGCGACGCCACCGGCAACCTGTACACGTACGCGGATCTGGGATCGGTTGCCACGATGTACCCGGTCCCAAAGTCGCTCGTGCCGAAGCCGGCGGCGCTCGGCGAGCTGCCCGGCTGGGCGGTGGACGCGGGTGGGCCGAGCGTGCCGGCGAGCGCTGGCATTCAGACCACATCCGCGTCCTTCGTGCCGGCTGGACTCTGGTGGTCCCCGGAGGTGCTTGTCAAGGAACGGCTGTTCGCCGACCCGTGGCGCCCGGCCTCGTATGCCGCCGGCGGGAATTTGCAAATCCAGAGCGAGCCGGTCACTCCGACCCGCTTCGATAGTTACTTCTCCGGGATCCTTCACCTCCCGCGCGACCAGTACACCCTGAGCCCGCTTCGCGTCGGCGCGATCGTGGTCGGTGGCACGATCCTCGGCCGGGTCGGCCTGTCCCGGAACCGGGGGCGAGCCGGCCTTGCGTTCAGGATCAGACCGGCCGGGCCGGGGGCTCCCTACATCGACCCGAAGCCGATCCTCGACGGATGGAGGCTTCTGCAGGCAACCGCGGTCTATCGCGCACCGGGGGCTGATCCGTTTCTCGGTAGAGACCCGAGCGTCGGCCAGCTTCTGCTGATGTCCAAAGAGCAGCTCGAGGCCCGTGTCCTGGCCGACCCGCAAGTCCAGCTGGACGGCTGCGAGCGACGACAGGTGACCGCCGGGCTGGTCGACCGCCGGATACTCGGGGTACTCGAGTTCCTGTCGGCATCCGGAATCGGTCCCACGGCTACGGGCGCCGGATGCGGTGGTGTGTCCGTGCGGTCGAGCGGAGCGACGGCTTCGGATCCGAGCATCGCGATCACCGCGCTCAATCATCAGCCTGTGCTCGGTCACCAGGGCGCCGGTTCGCTCTCCGACCTCGCGATCAGGCGGCTTCTCACCCTGCAGGGGACGTTCACGCCGGCCGAGATCATCAGCCTGATGAGCTACCGGGGCCAGAGCAACACGCTGGCCCGCGCCGATCACGCCAACCGGATCGAGATCAGCTTCCCGCCCGCGACGAGCCGCGGACTCGGGGGGCAGCTGGGCTCAATTCTCCAGCCCGGCGACTGGACGCAGCTGATCAGCCGGCTCGACCAGATTCCCGAGCCCGTGGTCCCAGTGGCTCCGAGTCGGTACGCGATCCGGGAACTCGCGACCTCAACGAGCCGCTGAGGAGCCGCACGCGCGGTGCCGGCGGGACATGCGCGACTCGTCGGCACTACGTCTGGAGCGGCTTACTAGGCTCGCCCGATTCGAGGAGCGGGTGCGCCTCGTTTATCGCCACCGGCACGCGCCGCGGACGGCTTACGTAGAGCTGGACGATCACCACCGTGAGGACTGCGATGGTCATGATCCGCTCGCTCTCGCCGAGCTCGCCCACCAGTCCCCAGACCTGTGTCGCCAGGGCGAAGACCTGGCAGGCGACGGGGAGTGCCACCGCCTTCCAGCCGTAGAACTCCTGTGACTCGTGTACAACGCGAGGCTGCCAGGCCGCATATCCCATCAACATCAGCCCCAATGGCCACAGGTAGTCATACACGCCGGCCGTATACGTCTCTTTCACTTTCTGCACGGAGTACAGGGCATCGGCGACCACCCAGATCGACAAACCCACAGTGAGGAGATACCAGGCACGGCCCGGCCGCCAACCCGTGAGAGCAATCACTCCGATGGTCGCCCCGAGCAGGAGGATGTCGCCGGCTGGATATGCGATGTCGACTATATGCGCGAGTAGGCTCACGTTTCGGGACTCGTCGACCGCCGGCTGAAGCGACAGGGCGACCGCGGGCGTGGCCACCACGAGCGCCAGCGCGATCCCGTCTATCCACCGCCCGAAATCGAAAGCTTTGAAGCGGGAGCGGACGAGCATCACGAGGCCACCCGCGGCGAGCGGATACCAGGCCAGCCAGAAGGCGTCCGAGACTTTGACGCCGTTGCCGAACCCGATGCTCAGGTCGTCCAAGATGTCGCCGACCACCCAACTGAACGTGCCGAGGCTCAAGAGCACCCAGCCACGCGACGTAGGGTCGCCGAGACCACGGACCAGCATGAGGATGCCGGCGCCGATCGCAACCGCATCGTAGAAGTAGCTGTCGATCAGATTGCTGTAGCTGGAGCCCGCGACGCCAAAGATCTCGTGCAGAGCATCAAAGACGACGATGGCGGCAAGGACAACGAAGATGAAGCGGACGCGCGGCGTGACCCGCCAGGGGCCGACGGCTATCCCCTCGTCCGGCACGCCGATGTCATTCGCGACTGCCCCGTACGACATCGCCTCAGATCGCGCTGATCCTTCCACCGTACTCCGCCGCCTTCTCGGAAACCGTGTTGCTGACTGCCGCCGTCACCCGAGCGGCCCTCTCCAATCATCCTCTATTCCAGGTGACCGTCAGCCGTCTTGTGCCTCATAGGGCAACATGTCGTCATTGACGGGCATCAGCTCGGTGTGCAGCGTGTCGCGGGGGAGTCGGAGCAGCACCGCGTCGTCGAGCGCCACCGCCGAATCGACGCGGGGTCGTCCGTGAAGGGTTGCCAGCTCCCCGATCAGCTCGCCCGGACCGGCGATGCGCCGGGGCCGGCCGTGGTGCGAGAGCTGGGCGTGACCCTCCCAGATGATGTACGCATCGCCAGGAGGCGCCCCCTCGGCGAGGATGGCCTCGCCAGGATGACGGCGCTCAATGCTCGACGCCGAAGCAATCCGCACCACCGCAGGCGTCGGCAGGTAGGCGAGCAGGGGGAGCCGTGAGAGTACCTCGACACGGTCGCCTGAATTCTCGATAGTCGCCCCGGAGGGGATCGGGACCGCCCGGCCGGTGTCGCGGCTGGGCCACACGAGGTCGCGTGGAAATCGGAGCGATTGCAGCCCGAGTATGTGGGATGACTCTCCGCGTGCGCCGCCCCCGGCTCCCGCGAGCGCGCGGTGAAAGTCCTCGTCGGCCAGCGACAGCAGGGCTGAGTTCTCGGTGGCCTGCACCGTGGCAGTGCGGGGAATGTCACTCAGCAGGGCCACCTCGCCGAACCAGTCCCCCGAGCGCAGACGGGTGACCTCGCGGCCATCGACGAGGACGCGCGCGGCCCCCGACCGCAGGATGTAGAAGCGGACGCCGGTCTCCCCCTGGTAGAGGATGACCTCCCCGGCGGGAGCGGATTCCTCCTCGAGCAGGGACGCGAGCCGGTCTTGCTCGGCCAGCGAACCCGTGTGAAGCCAGGGGACGCTCGACACCAGTTTCAGGCGCTCGTCGTCTACATCGAGGTCACGGTCGAGCTGGAGAAGCCCGGCCCAACAGCAGATCACGACTAGAGGCGCCACGGTGGCTCCGAGCGCCAGAACGGTGCGGGCGCCAATCGACGAGACCAGGATCGCCGGCACCAACGCCGCCACCATGTACGCGATTCCAGTCAGCGTTTCGTACGCGCCGAGCACGCGGCTCATCAGCCGATCCGGTGTGGCGCGCTGCAAGACCGTGTCCCCTGCTGCCTGCGCCACCGTGCCGGCCATTCCGGCGAAGAATGCACACACCCACGCGATTGCGACCTGCGCGACGAACGCTATCCCAGCGATTGGCACCGCCCAAAGCATCACCGCGATCCCGAAGACCCGAGCGAGACGCGCTCGCACGAGCTGCCCGATGCCGACGCCGGCAACCAGGCCCCCGACTCCGAACGCGGCGTACAGCGCGCCCGCGCCCCCGTCGGACTGATGCAGCACGTCGCGCGCGATCACGATCAGCACCACATCGAGGATCCCGACCGCGAACGAATAGCCGCAGAAGACGAGCAACGTCAGCCTGATGTCTCGTTCCGACGCCGCGGAGCGCAGTCCCGCCAGCGCCTCGGTGAGCCGGCGATGCGGCTCCTGGGTCGCCGGCGCCGCATCCTCTGGGGGACTCTCTTGCTGGAAGCGGGAGAGCCGCGGGTAGCTCAGGGCAAACACCGCTGCGACGACGATCACCACGGGCACGGCTCCGGTCAGCTCGTAGGCAAGCCCGCCCACCAGGGGGCCGAGGAAGATCGCCAGGGCAAGGCCGAGCGAGATGATCAGGTTGACCGAGCTGAGCTCGGTGGGGGACTGCACCAGTGTGGGCGCCAGCGCGCGCAGAGCAGGAGCCCCGACTGAATACACCGCGCCCTCCAGCCCCGCGAGCACAATCGTCGTCGCGACCGGCCCGTTCGCCCCGATGCTCAACGCCATCGCCAACAGAACGGCGGCGCGGAGCAGCGCGCCGCGGGCGGCGATCCGCCCGCGGCCATAGCGGTCGGCGAAGCCGCTCATCGGCGCGGCCAGGACCGCTACCGTGCCCGAGCTGGTGATGACGAGCAGAGAGATGGCCGCGGTGCCCCCGCGCGCGAACACGTACAGCCAGATCACCATGCCGGACGTGTATTGCGCGAGATCGAGGAGGGCGACGGCGCCCACGTAGCCGCGCACCGCGGGGGCTGCCCGTACCGACTGCAGCGCGTCCGCGCTCGACTTGAGGTACGACCCCACCCCGGCGAACGTTGGCCGGTGTGTGACCACGCGTAGATGCGCGGTCAGGCGTAGGTGACCAGGCTGGCCCACTTGCCGGCGACGTATGCCGAGCAATGCTCTGCGTAGCGGCGGCGGATCTCGGGGAGTTGCCAATCCTCCGGCGTGACTCTCCCGCGGCAGTCGTCCGCGCCGCACTGACAGTCGAACGAGTCACCCGCCCCCGCGATGAACGTGGCGTACTCGACGGTGATCTCCTCACCGGCCTCGATCGCTCGCCGCGCCACCAGGTCGAGGCCGTCGATCCACGCATTCGGATCACAGGAGTGATTGATCGGCGACCACTGCTCGGGGTCTGAGCTCCAGGTGACCAGCACCTCGTCGTTCAGGGGGTAGCCGTACTGCTCGAGCCAGCGCCGCTCGCGCGCCGGCCAGTTCGCCGCGGCGTGGGCTCGACTGACCAGAGTGTGCGGCTGCTCCTCGCCAGCGGTGATCCGCTCTCCTGGCGCGATCGACGTGGCGGCGTACATTCCCAAGCCGGCCCGGTCGCAGCCGAACTGGACGACGTAACAGCGTCGGCCGGCGCGCCGGCGCGCCAGCGCGCCGGTGAGGATCGTCCCGAGGAAATCCTCGTGGCCGCCCGGGATGCTCAGCAACACCGCGTCCGCTCCTCCGGGCGCGTCCGGGGGATAGAACACCGAGCAGTTCGGATTGATCTCGAGCATGTACGGTATCCCGGTGGCGCCGACACGGACGTCGCAGCGCGCATAGCCGCTGCCACTCAGACCGTGGAACAGCGCGGCTGAGATCCCCATGAGCTCGCGCGCCAGCGCGTCGTCTGTCACCGGCCGCCACTGCAACAGCGGGTAGTCGCGCCACTTCAGCTCGTAGTGCTTGAACGTCTCGCCCGCGGGGAGCACACATTCGACGGGGGGATAGGCCTTCGGCGGCGAGCTGGGCTCGGGCTGCCCCGCCACGAGCACGGTGAACTCGCGACCGTCGACGAACTCTTCCACGAGCGCCCCACCAAACCCGTCGAGCATCAGATCGACCTGGTTCTCGAGCTCCATCGGTGTGTGCACCTTGGATGCGGGTGTCAAGCCGATGCTGTTGTAGCTGTTCGGATGTTTCACGATCATCGGAAACCGGAGCTTCGACGTCGCCGCGGCGGCATCATCGACGTCGCGAACCGTGACCCCACGCGGAAACCGGATGTCGAGGTAGTGGCAGACGCGCTTCATCGCCTCGCGCGATGGCTCGTAGAACGGCGTTCCCGCACCGGTGAACGCCAGTTCGAGGCGCTCAAGGGCCACGACCACTTCGATGCCGGGGCGAGCTTCGTCCCACGCACCGTCACAGAGATTGAGGAACACGTCGAAGTCGCGGCGGGCCAGTTGCTGCACATCTCGGACCGCGGTGGCCTTCGTCAACTCGTGGTAGGCGTACTCGTGCCGAGGGCCGTAGCGTGCCAACTCAATCGGCGCCCGTGCGGGCGCCGGCACGCCCTCCGGCGAGACCTCGTCGCTGCAATACAGCACGCAAACCTTCATCGACTGGCCAGAGGACTCCCGGACCGGGCTGTGGTGAGCACAGACGCGACCCGGAGATACGGAGCGAGCCACCTCGCGTTCTGCTCGCGCCACTCCTCGTCGCGGTCGCTCCACGATCGGATCTCACCCTGACAGTCGGAGCTGGCACAGCAGCACGACAGCGGTGCGACCAACGAGTGCTCGGTCATCGCGTAGTCGAACGCGAGTTCTTCGCCGGCGAGAACGTCCCGCAGCGCGACGAAGTCGTAGGCCGAGCACGCGTTCTTGCGTACGCCGAGGTTGGGCGCGCAACTGTGATTCAGCAGGGTGGCCGGGGCGTCCATCTCAACGTGCCGCCCCCAGTCGACCTGCACCGACATGCGCGTACGACACGGCGGGTACGCGATCGCCCTCCCGACGATCACCGTCTCACCACGCACGAACTCCCTCAGCGCGAACACTCCATGGCCTTTGGCCCCGGCTGCCGCCACCTCCACGTCCACCTTCAGCCCTCCGCATTTCACGTCGCTGAAACGACCCCAGAGGTGGTATACCGCAGCGAATCGGCCGATCGTGCGCGGTTTGCCCGTTTGGGCAAACCGCCGTCCCGGATGACTCCGCCTGATGGACTCGCCCGGCGCCGGCACCTATGCTCGCCACCATGGCAAGCCGTGATCGGCGCCGTCAGCCTGACGAAGCGCGCGCCGACGCGCAGCACGGGTATGAACCTGCCCAGGCTCCGTCGGTGGACAAGCCGTTGTCGGATCTCACATCGGCGATCGGCAACGTCGCCTTCTCGGCCTTTGCGCAGGGCGGAGCAGGCTTGCTGCCGGGCGGCCGTGTGCACCCGGACGTCGAGCAGGCCATCGCCCGGACGCGAGGCTCCGGGACGCCGGTCGATCGGGACGTCCGCAGCCGTGCGGCGCCGATGCTCGGTGACTCGTTGGACGACGTACACGTCCATACCGGTGCCACAGCCGATGCATTGACGCGCTCCGTGTCGGCACGCGCGTTCACGACCGGGACCGACATCTACTTCGGGCGCGGGGAATATCGCCCCGGCACGAGCGCTGGGAATGAGCTCATCGCCCACGAGCTCACGCATGTGGTCCAGCAACGGGGTGCGAGCACCTCCGGACCGCTCACGGTCACCGAGCCCGGCGATGCGCTCGAGGCCGAGGCTGACGCAGCAGCCCGTGAGCTTCCGTAGAGCGCCGACCGCGTCACCGCCATCGCTGCGCCCAGGGCGGCCCTCCGATGCCGCCGACCGCGTGAGTCTCAGCGAGGTCGCCCGCCTGATTCACGCCGCCGTGGAGGGGGTGGCGGCCACCGATCCACATCCCACGGATCCCTTCCGCGGACTGTACGTCTCAGATGACCTCGCGCTGACGCTGTCTCGTTCCCCACGCGAGATGCCTGTCGAAGCCGCCCTCGATGACGCGGTGGCAAAGCTCGATCTGGCCGAGCTGGACGCGGCGTTGCTCGCCCTGTGTCTGGCGCCCGAGCTCGATCCGCGCTATGGACGGTTACTGGGTTACCTTCACGACGACCTCACCCGGAAGCTCGTCAGTCCCCGTCTGGCCGCGCGCCTTCTGTCGGGGGCGGGATACGAGTCGCGCGACGTGCTCGGTCGCTTCGCACGCGATCGACCACTGCACCAGACGGGAGCGATACGGCTACTCGACGGCGATGACATGGTGCCGCTCGCGGAGCGCATGGTGAAGGTCGCCGAGGAGCTCGTGTGCCACGTCCTCGGTGCGCGGCTGGAGCGCGCGTCGCGCATGGACATACGGCGCGTCGAGCCGCCGCCAGACAGCCTGGGGCGCGATCGAACGGTGCTGGAGCTGCGCCGGATGCTGGCCGAAGCCGACGACAGCGCGCTGATGGTCTGCGGTCCAGACGGCGTCGACTTGCTTGCGGCAGCCCTCGACGCGCCGGTGATGGCAATCGACGCCGCGCGCATGCGCTCCGACGCGGCGGCGGCGGCGATCCTTGGGGCACGGCTGGCCGGAGGGCGAGTGTGTGCGACTGTGACCGATGATGTGGCGCCCGAGGAGCGCCGGGCCGTCGCGGCGGCGCTGACCGTCCACGCTCACGGCCTGCTGATCTGGGCGCAGCACCGTGATGCGCTGGCCTGGCTCGACGCGCTCGGTGCCGGCATGGTCGAGGTACCCGCGCCGAGC
>DATFDC010000536.1:0-2355 GCA_035252415.1 Solirubrobacteraceae bacterium | reverse complement strand
ACCGGCACGGCGGGTCGTACCGGTGGCGCACGCGGCCGCACAGGACCCGGCGGCGCCAACCGGGGCGGGCGAGCCGCGCAGACGCAGGGCCGCGACCTCGAAACCGAGGTCTCGCTGAGCTTCGACCAGGCGGTGCACGGTGCGCAGGTGCCGCTGTCGGTCCCGACCTCCACGCCGTGCCCGACCTGTCACGGCACGGGCGCCAAGCCCGGCACCACCCCCAAGGTATGCCCGGTCTGCAACGGGCGCGGAATCGAGTCCCAGAGCCAGGGGATCTTCTCGATCTCCCAGCCATGCTCGAACTGCAACGGCTCGGGCACGGTGATCGAGGATCCCTGCCCCACGTGCAGCGGCACGGGCGCCCAGCGGACGATCCGCAGGCTGCGCGTGAACATCCCGGCCGGCGTACGCGATGGCAGCCGCATCCGGCTGGCCGGCAAGGGCGAGGCCGGGCTGCGCGGCGGCGACCCGGGCGACCTGTACGTGATCACCCGCGTGCAGGACTCACCGGTGTTCAAGTCGGTCGGCGAGAACCTCGAGGTCGAGGTCCCGCTGACCATCCCCGAGGCGATCCAGGGCGCGATCGTCGAGGTGCCGACCCTGAACGGGACCAAGCGGCTCCGGGTCCCGGCGGGCACCAAGCACGGCACAGTGCAGCGCCTCAGAGGCGAGGGCCCACCGAAAATCAACGGCAAGGGCCGCGGCGACATCCGTTATCGGTTCGTGATCGACGTCCCCGACAAGCTCTCGCCCGAGCAGCAGGCGGCGATCGACCAGCTGTCCAAGGTCATGAACGGCAACCCGCGGGCCGGGCTGTTCACGCAGGCTCGCTCAGACGGCACGAAAGCGAGGGATAACTGATGGCCATGCGTCGCGTACGGACGACTCGCGTGGAGGTCGCATCCGACCGAGGGGTGTTCATGATCTCGGTCGCGGCCGAGCTCGCCGACATGCACCCGCAGACTCTGCGCATGTACGAGGCGAGAGGCCTGATCGAGCCCAAGCGCTCGCCGAAGGGCACGCGCCTGTACTCGCACAAGGACGTCCAGCGCCTGCGCCGGATCCAGGAGATGACCGCGGAGCTCGGCATGAACCTGGCCGGCGTGGAGCGCGTGTTCGAGCTCGAGGCTCAGCTCCAGGGCATGGAGCGCAAGCTCAAGGCGCTCGAGAAACGCGCGGGCGAGCTGAAGGCCGAGGTCGAGCGGCTCGAGCAGGTGCGCCGCGAGCTGCGGGCCGAGATCGTGCCCTACGTCAAGGGCGGCGCGATCGTGCGCAACGCGGACCTGAAGAGGTTCACGGTCCCGGTGCAGCGGCCCGGCGACGCGGCTCAAGCGCCCGGCGACGGGGCTCAGCGGCCCGGCGCGTGAGCCCGGGCGGACAGCCCCGCGTCCTCGCCGCTCGCTACGAGCTCGGGGAGGTGATCGGTCGCGGTGGGATGAGCACGGTCTACCGCGCTCGCGATCTGTCGCTCGACCGCACCGTGGCGGTGAAGGTCGCGATGGACCCGCTGCTCGAGCGCGACCCGGTGTACGCGGCTCGCTTCAAGCGCGAGGCACGCGCGGCCGCCGCCCTGAACCACCCCGGCGTGGTCACGATCTACGACGCCGGCGCCGATGGTGCGACTCGCTACATCGTCATGGAGTACGTCGAGGGGCGCAACGTGGCCGAGATCCTGCGCGAGGAAAAGCGGCTCGAGCCGGCGCGCGCGGCGCTCATCGCGGAGCAGATCGCCGACGCGCTGGCCGCGGCCCACGCCGCGGGCATCGTTCACCGCGACATCAAGCCGGCCAACGCGATCGTCGGGCCCGGCGACCGGGTGAAGGTGCTCGACTTCGGGATCGCGCGAACCGAAGAGGCGGTGACCCTCACCCAGACCGCGTCGGTGCTCGGGACCGCGCCCTACATGTCGCCCGAGCAGGCGATGGGCCACCCGGCCGACGCCCGCTCGGACATCTACTCACTGGGCTGCGTGCTCTACGAGATGCTCACGGGCAAGCCGCCGTTCATGGCCGAGGTGCCGGCCGCCGTGCTCCACCAGCACGTGCGGGTCCAGGCCAAGTCCCCGCGCGAGCAAAACCCGGCCATCCCGCCCGCGCTCGACGCGCTCGTCCTGCAGATGCTGGCCAAGGACCCGGGCGATCGACCCCAGACGGCGGGGGAGGTGCGCGACCGCCTGGCCAACTTCGAAACCGCCACCGCGCCGACCAAGCCGCTGCCGGCGGCCGAGGTGCTGACCGCGGTTGCCGCGGCCGCGGAGGTCCCGCAGATGGCCACGGTCCCCCAGGCGGCGACGATGACGCCGGAGCCGAGTGCGCCCACGCGCCCGCTGCCTCCCCGGCGGCCACCGAACCGGGG
>DATFDC010000535.1:0-3339 GCA_035252415.1 Solirubrobacteraceae bacterium | reverse complement strand
ACTCGCGCCCGAGGAAGGGCATCGAGCGGTCATGGCCGAAGACGCGCGGGCCGAGACGCTCCGACATGCCGTAGCGCATGACCATCTGCTTCGCGGTCTCCGTGACCTTCTCGAGGTCGTTCGACGCGCCGGTCGTGACCTCGCCGAACACGATCTCCTCGGCGGCGCGGCCACCCAGGGTCATCGCCATCGTGTCGCTCAGCTCCGCCCGCGTGGTGAGGAACTTGTCCTCGCCGGGCAGCGAGATCGTGTAGCCGAGGGCCTGCCCCCGGGAGATCACCGAGATCTTGTGGATCGGATCGCTGTTCGGCAGGAAATGCCCGACCAGCGCGTGGCCCATCTCGTGGTAGGCGGTGATCCGCCGCTCCTTGTCGGACATCACGCGGGTCTTCTTCTCGGGACCCGCGATCACCCGCATGATCCCTTCCTCGAGCTCGACCTGGGTGATCTCGCGCTTGCCGTTGCGCGCGGCGAGCAGGGCCGCCTCGTTCACGAGGTTCGAGAGGTCGGCGCCGGTGAACCCGGGGGTCTGCCCGGCCAGCGCGTCGACGTCGATCTCCCGGGCCAGCGGCTTGCCACGGGTGTGGACCTCGAGGATCTTCTTGCGGCCGTTGCGATCGGGCCGGTCGACCACGATCTGGCGGTCGAAGCGGCCGGGGCGCAGCAGCGCCGGGTCGAGGATGTCGGGCCGGTTGGTGGCCGCGATCAAGATGATGTTGTCCTTCATCTCGAACCCGTCCATCTCGACCAGCAGCTGGTTCAGCGTCTGCTCGCGCTCGTCGTGACCGCCGCCCAGGCCGGCGCCGCGATGGCGGCCGACGGCGTCGATCTCGTCCATGAAGATGATGCAGGGCGAGTTCTGCTTGGCCTGCTCGAACAGGTCGCGCACACGGCTGGCGCCCACGCCGACGAACATCTCGACGAAGTCGGAGCCTGATATCGAGAAGAACGGGACCCCGGCCTCGCCCGCGACCGCGCGCGCCAGCAGCGTCTTACCGGTGCCCGGTGGGCCGTAGAGCAGGACGCCCTTGGGGATGCGGGCCCCCAGGGCCTGGAACTTCTTGGGGTTCTCGAGGAACTCCTTGATCTCGTGCAGCTCCTCGACCGCCTCGTCCACGCCGGCCACATCGCGGAAGGTGATCTTGGGCGAGTCGACCGACATGCGCTTGGCGCGCGACTTGCCGAACGACATCACCTTGGACCCACCGCCCTGGACCTGGTTCATCAGGAAGATCCAGAACCCGATGAAGATCACGAACGGCAGGATGTAGGTCAGCAGCGACAGCCAGCCGTTGGACGTCTTGGGCTGGACGTCGAAGGACCCGGGCTGCAGATCGTTTCGCGCCTGCTGGGTCAGCTGCGAGACGTCGCCGTCCGGGAAGCCGACCGTGTACTTCTGATTCGACGTCGTCGTGACGTTGGCGGTGTTGTCCTTCAGATGCAGGGAGAGGCTCTGCACCTGCCCGTGGTCGAGCTGGTACAGGAGGTCGCCGTAGGTCTGCTTCGGCGAGTGGCTCGAGCTGCCGATCAGCTTCTGCGCGAAGAACGCGAGCACGACCACGATCAGGATCGGGAATGCAGCGCTCTTGAAAAACCTGCTCATGAAAAGAAAATGCGGCGCACGCCGCGCCTGGACTCGGGGTCTGAGACTGTCAAGCGTAGCATCTGGTCAGGGACCACCAAACACCTGCATGAGCCGCTGTTCATTGCCAGATCTCATCCTTCAACGCGGCCACAAACGGCAAGTTGCGGTAGCGCTCGGCGTAGTCCAGCCCGTACCCGACCACGAACCGGTTGGGAATCTCGAAGCCCACATACTTCGTGCGTAGATCGACCTTTTGCCGCTCGGGCTTGATCAAAAGGGCGCAGACCTCCAGTGATCGGGGGTTTCGCCCCTCCAAGTTGCGCAATAGGTATTGCAGCGTGAGCCCGGAGTCGACGATGTCCTCGACGATCAGCACGTCGCGCCCCTCGATCACCGCATCGAGGTCCTTGAGGATCCGCACCACGCCCGAGGACTTCGTGGCCGACCCGTACGACGAAATCGCCATGAAGTCGACCTCGCACGGGACCTCGAGCTGGCGCATCAGGTCCGACAGGAACAGCACCGCACCCTTCAGCACGCCCACGAGCAGAAGATCCTTCCCGGCATAGTCGCGCGACACCTCGGCGGCCAACTCCCGGATGCGGCGCGTTAGATCCTCGGCCGGGACGAGGATCTCCCCGATCGCGTCGTCGCCTTCCACGATGGCGCAGTTTATGGGGCGCTGGCGCGCCCTGATTTCTGAGCCCGCGCTGAGCCGCCGGGATCGCCGTCGAGCGAACTGGTCCGGCTCACGAGCAACTCAGCCGGACCGCCTCGCGCGTGCCCGCCGTCACCTTGAAGCGCTCGGACGTGGCCACCCCGGCGACCCACACGATCTCGCCACCGCACTCGACAACCGGGAGCCGCGTGCGCTCGAGCCGCGGCACCCGTCGCGCGGTGAACAGATCCTGGAGGCTCTTGGTCGCGCCGCCCAGGCCGAGCGGCGCCATCCGATCCCCGGCCCGCCAAGTCCGGACCAGCAGCTGCTGCTGTGACCCGAGCGCGGCGCGATCGATGACGCCGGGCTCGCGCGCCGGCGGACCCAGTTCGCAGCGGACCTCGAACGCGCCGAACTCGACCTGACCCGGAATCGCCAGCAGCGACTGCTCGGGTCGTGCAACCTGGGACGCGCCCAGCCGCTCGATGCGCACACGGCCGTACTCGGCCACCGCCCGCAGCCCGCAGCCGATGTCGAGCAGCGCGGTGCCGCGGTCGCTGAGGGCAGCCACCTCGTCGGCACGGCGACCGGCTCCCGGCGCGAGGCTCCCGGCGGCCTCGTCGGCCAGCCGCTGGATCACCAGCCGGCGCAGCGCCGGTGCCAAGCTGCGCAACCGCTCGAGCGAGACGACCCGATCGCCCCCGAGCACCTCTGCGACGAGTCCGTCGAGCACCTCCGACTCCTCGCGCAGGACCTCGGCCAGCGCGAGCACATTGTCCATCACGGCTGGGTGAACCTCGGCGAGCGCCGGGACCAACCCGGCCCGCACGCGATTGCGCGCGTACGCGCCCCCGGCGTTGCTCTCGTCTTCGCGCCACGTGAGCCCACGTGCGCGGCAGTACGCGCCCGTCTCCTCGCGCGTGAAACCGAGCAGCGGACGAACCACCCGGCCGTCGCGGGGCCGCATGCCGAGCAGCGCCCGGCGGCTGGGCGACGAGGCCAGCCGGTAGAGGATTGTCTCCACCTGGTCGGTGGCGGTGTGCCCGGCGGCCACGTCGGCCCCGCGCGCCCGGGCCAGCTCGCCGGCCTCGCGGTA
>DATFDC010000534.1:0-6965 GCA_035252415.1 Solirubrobacteraceae bacterium | reverse complement strand
TGTCGGTCGGGGACACGATCGAGGTGGGCGGCACCACCCTGGTCGTCCGCGAGCTGCCGGTCCCGACCGCCGAGCGTACGCTCAAGGCGGTTCACCCGCAGCCCACGGTGGCGCCAAGATCGTCGAGTCAGGAGACGCCGTCGATCGCTCGCGGGCCGACCGGTCGACCGCCGCGCGGGCTCCACGCGGCCGACCAGCCTCCCGCCGAGCACCTCACGAACCTGTCGCTCACTCTGCACGTCGACCTGACCGCGCGCGAGGCCACCGTGGCTCTCGGAGACAGCCCGGAGCCGATCAAGCTCGTTTTCGACGGCGAGGCCTGGCGGCCTGCGTCGTCCTGACCGCGCCTACGTCCCGAGGGCAGGTTGCAGCAGCCGGTAGCCGCCACCGTGGAACAGCAGCGGCTCGTGACCGTCGTTCACCTCGAGCTCGAGCACCTCGCCGATGAAGATCAGGTGGTCCCCGGCCTCGTGCGTGATGTGCAGTCGGCAGTCGAGGAAGGCGGCTGACCCCTTAAGGATCGGCGAGCCGCTCGCGGCGAAGCGATGGGGCACCTCGGCGAACGCGTCTCGGCCCTTCGGGCGGTCACGCGACGCGAAGTACCGCGAAAGCGGCTCCTGATCCACGGTCAGGATGTTCACCGCGAACACGCCGTTACGCGTGATGTGCTCGGCGCCCTCGGATGGATTGATCACGCACACCAGGATCAGCGGCGGGTCGAGCGACACCGACGAGAACGCGTTCGCGGTCATGCCGTAGGCGTGCTCCTCGCCACGCGTGGTCACGACCGTGACGCCGGTGGCGAACGCCCCCACCGTCGAGCGGAACTCCTTGCCTGAGAACGTCTGCACCGAACGGCCCCCTTTCCCCGGCGCTAAGCCGTGCTCGGCGCGGCGCCGATGCGGTCCCGGATGATCTGATCGAAGTCGGGCGTGGTCCCGAGCGACTGCGCGACCACCGAGCGGAACGTCGCCGAGTCGAGCACCAGCAGCTTGGTCGGCTTGGTCGCGCGCGCGCTCGTGCCGCGCGGCTTGTCGAACAGGATCGCCATCTCGCCGAACAGATCGCCCGGTCCAAGCGTGGCCACCGTCTCAGTCGAGCCCGTCTCCTCGCGCGTGACCTCGAGTTCGCCGTCGACCACGATGAAGAACTTGTCGGCCGGGCCGCCCTGGCGCGCCACGACCGTACCGGGGTCGGCGTCCACGACCTGCAGCGCAGCCGAGATCGTCTTCGCGGTCTGGGTGGGCAGGCCCCCCAACACGCTGTAGGAGCGCTCTCGATGGAAGTCGGCACCGAACACACCCGGGGATGACAGGCTCCGGCTGCGGCGGTTGTCGATGAACTGGATCTCGGTTGGCGTGATCCGGTAGAACGAGATGCTCATCGTCGCGCCAGGCGACAGTGACGGGAACTTCTGTCCGAACAGGTCCGCCACCTTCGCGATCTGCTCACCGCTCAGCAGCGGCGAGCACTCGCCGACCCCCTGGACCCCGCGCGTCTGAGTGAGATCGTCGGTGTATTCGTCGACCGTGAACGCGACCAGCGGGTTCTGCTCGATGTGGCGCGAGCTCTCGGTTGAGGCCTTCGACCAGAAGTACAGCGACGGTCCCTCGTTGACGTACAGGAAGGTCGCGGCGTGCGGCGTTCCGCTCGGCGACGCGGTGGCCAGCGTGAGCGTGTTCTGACCGCTCAGATAATCCAGGACCTCGCCCGGAATCTCCTGCTCGGTGCTCCCCATGTTCTGGATCTCCTTGTTCGGTGCCTGCGTGCCGATCCTAAGGCTTCGGTCCCCAAGAAGCGAGCCGCATTCACTTGCCGGCCAACAACGCGACCAGGAACAGCGCCACGAAGTGGAAGGCCTGGTCGAGCACGGCTCCGAGTGACGGGTTTGCGTTCAGATCGGCCTTCTTGATTACGCGGGCGTATTCGGTGAGTAACCGCCCGTCGTCCTGGATCAGATGCGGGATCGCGATCAGCGCCGCTACGCCGATCACGCCCCAGTCAAGACTGTCGAACAGCCAGATCAGGCTCGGCACGAAGGCCAGTGTGTAAGTCGCGATGTGCGACAGCAGGGCCCGCCGCCTGACTCCTGGGCTCGACAGGCCGCCGCGCTTGTGCATTGCCTGCCAGTCGGTCTGCAGCAGGTAGTCGCCGACTTGATGCGACACGAAGAACACCGCGAAGACCTCGACCCAGGGCATCGGCGAGAACCTACCTCACTGGAAGATGACCAAATGCTTACGGCGCTCGCGGGCTCACCGACCGGCGAGCTCGCGATCGCGCGCCGGCGCCCCCAGCTCGAGCTGCTGTTCGGCGCGGATGATGTGCATGACCGCGTTGATCAGCGCCAGATGCGTGAACGCCTGCGGGAAGTTGCCCAGGTGCCGGCCTGTGCCGGCGTCGATCTCCTCGGCATAGAGGTTGAGCGGGCTCGCGAACGACAGCAACCGCTCGCACAGGCCCCGGGCCCGGCCTAGCTCACCGATCTCGACCAGGGCCGACACCAGCCAGAACGAGCAGATCGTGAACGTGCCCTCCTCGCTGGCGAATCCGTCGTCGGTCTCCCCCACCCGGTAGCGCAGCACCAGCCCGTTCTCGGTCAGCTCATCGGCGATGGCCAGCACGGTGGCGCGGACGCGCGGGTCATCGGGTGGCAGGAACCGCACCAGCGGCAGCATCAACAGCGAGGCGTCGAGCGCCGTGGTGTCGTAGTGCTGCACGAACACTCCGCGCTCGTCCACGCCGTTCGCACAGATGTCGGCGTGGATCTCGGCCGCCGCCTCCTCCCACCGCGTGGCCATCCGCTCGTCGTTGCGAATCCGCGCCAGCCGCGCCCCGCGATCCGCGGCCACCCAGCACATGAGCTTCGAGGAGGTGAAGTGCTTGGGATCGCCCCGTACCTCCCAGATGCCCCGGTCCGGCTCGCGCCAGCGCTCGAGCGCCCGCTCGACCTGCCGCTTGATGATCGGCCACAGGCGGTCGGGCAGCTGATCGCGCGAGCGCGTGTGCAGGTAGATCGAGTCGAGCACCGCGCCCCACACGTCGTGCTGGTCCTGGTCGTAGGCGCCGTTGCCGATCCGCACCGGGCGGGAGTTCTCATAGCCCGTGAGATGCTCGAGCAACTGCTCCTCGAGCTTCGACTCGCCTCCGATCCCGTACATGATCTGGAGCTGTCCCTCTTCCGCCTCGGCCATGTCGGCCACGAAGTAGAAGAAGTCGTTGGCCTCCTCCTCGAACCCGAGCGAGTAGAGGGCCCACAGCGTGAAGGTCGAGTCGCGGATCCAGCTGTAGCGATAGTCCCAGTTGCGGTCCCCGCCGGGCGCCTCGGGCAGTGAGGTCGTGGAGGCGGCGATCAGCGCGCCCGACGGCGCATAGGTCAGTCCCTTCAGGGTCAGCGCGCTGCGCTGCAGGTAGGTGCGCCAGGGATGGTCGGGGAACGTGCCGTGCTTGAGCCACTCCTGCCAGAAGCGCTGGGTGCGGGCGAGGTATCCCAGCGCCTCCTCGTAGTTCGCCGGCATGGGGTGATCCGTCCACCCGAGCGCGACGAACGCGACATCGCCTTCCCGCAGCGTGCTTCGCGCCCGTGCTCGCGGCCCTTCGAACCCGAGCCGCAGATCGGTCACCAGCCGCAGCTCCAGGTTCATGCCCTCCGACCGGGCCACCGCCTCGCCGTACCCGGTGCCGGTGTACTCCCAATCGACCGCCAGCCCGCCGTAGTCGAACGCCGGCTCGCACTCGAGCTTGATCTCCGCCGAGCCCTGAACGCATTCGATCATGCGCAGCAGCACGTGGTCGGCGTCGTGATCGGTCGGCGAGCGACGATGGCTGTGCGAGCGCTCGGTGTGGTGATGCCAGGGTCCGATGCACAGCACGTCGCGGACGATCACCCAGCCCATCCGCGTCTCCCAGCTCGTCTCGAGCACCATCGTGCCCGGTATGTAGCGCCGGCCGGCCGGCACGTTCACGTCCGCCGGCCCGAGCCGGAAGCTGCCGGCGTCGCGGTCGAGCATCGAGGCGAACACGCTCGGCGAGTCCATTCGCGGTAGGCACAGCCATTCCACGTTCCCGTTCGGCGCCACCAGCGCCGTCGTCTCGCAGTCGGACAGGAACGCGTAGTCGCCTATCGGCGGGAACGCGCTGATCCGAAGCCCGTGATCGGTTTGAGCCCCCGACATTCCGGCCGCCGATTGTGCTGTGGCCCTAAAGACGTGTCAAGGTATCCTCGCCCGCCGATGCAACCGCGCATTCAAATGACCTCGATCGACGTGATCGCCTCGGCGCTCGAGCCGGTCACGCCGGCGCTCAGCCAGATGAGCTCCCCCGACGGCGCGGTCACGCTGATGCTCAGCGACATCGCGGACGCCGGCGCGGCGGCCGAGACGCTGGGGCCAGAGCGGTGGGAACAGCTGCTCAGCGATCACCACCTGTTGGTCGAGCGGCTGGTGGCCAGCCACGACGGACAGGTGGTGAAGTTCCAGAACGACGGCTTCCTCGCCTCGTTCAACAGCGCCCACGCCGGCCTGCACGCCGCGGTCGAACTCCAGCGGACGTTCATCGCCGGTCCCGCGGAACAGCGATCGCTGGCCATCCGGGTCGGGCTTCACTCCGGCTTCGTGATGGGCAACCCCGAGCAGTTGATGGGCCGCAACGTGGTGCTCGCCTCGCGGATCGCCGGCCAGGCCAAGGGCGGCGAGATCCTCGTCTCATCGACCGCGCGGGACTACACGCAGACTGATTCGAGCTTCCGCTTCGAGGAGCACGGCGAGTACCACTTCAAAGGGCTGCACGGCGAGCACGTCGTGTACGCGCTCCTCTGGCGCTGATTTGGGGCCTCGCTCGGGAATCCGGCGCAGTCCGGATCGAGACTCGACTTGGACCGGGCCGGATTCCGCTAGCTCGGCATCCTTGGGGCCGGGCGGCCCCGTCCGGTCAGGAATCGTCAGTCGGTCAGCCGGCCGCGTCAGCCAGCATCCGTGCGTACTCGCCGGCCGTCTGGGGACGCTTGGCCGCGTCCTTCTCGAGCGCGACCAGCAGCGTCTGCGAGAACCGCTCGGGGATGTCGGCCCGCACGCCGCGGGGATCCGGCGGCGGGTCCTGCAGGTGGGCCCACAGGATCCGCATGCCCTGGACCTCGGCGAACGGCGGCCGGCCGCACATGCACTCGTACATGACGCAGCCAAGGGCATAGATGTCCGTGGCCGCGCCGACCTGCTCGCCCCGGATCTGCTCGGGCGCCATGTAGTCCATCGAGCCGAGCGCCTGGCCCGGCAGCGTGAGCAGGCTGCCCTGGGTGTCCTTGGCCAGCCCGAAGTCGGTGATGTAGGCGCGGCCGGTCGCGTCGAGCAGGATGTTGGCCGGCTTGACGTCGCGGTGCACCATGCCGGCGCCCCACAGCGCCTCGAGGCCGGCAGCCACGTCGGTGCAGACGCGCACCGCGGTCTGGACATCGAGGTGGCCCTCGCGCTTGAGCTTGTCATCGAGCGACTCTCCCTCGATGAACCGCTGCGCCATGTACGGCAGCCCCTCGTGCTCGCCGGTGTCAACCACCGGGACCACGTTCGGGTGCTGGACGGTCTGGGCGATCCGCGCCTCCCGATAGAACCGGCGCCGGAAGGTCTCGTCGCGGGCGTAGTCGTCCTTGACCAGCTTGAGCGCGACCCGGCCACCGTCAGGCCCGGTCGCCGTGTACACCTTGCCCATGCCCCCCTCCCCGAGCACGGCGTCCACGTTGTACTCGCCGATCTGACTGCCGATTCGGGGGTCGCTCACGCTCATCGCTCACTCACGCTCTGTCTCGGAGGTCCGGGTCGGTCTCGGAGGTTTCCTCGCCCGACTGCCAGAGAGCCGTTCGGTGGGTTGCCGGCGCCCCCGATGCGGCTCTCGCGCATCCGACATTCAAGCATCGCGCTCCGATGCACCTGAGGATATGGGATTGGCTGCCTCAAATAAAGCGTGCCGACCGGTGGCCCCAGTGCTCCGAAGGGCCCCCGACCCGCCCCGGTAGGCGGCGACCTAACGTGGGGCGGGTAGCGGCCTTACCCGCGGGTAGAATCCCCGTGCTTTGCTACAGGAGGGCACGATCGTTTCCGGGTATCGCGTCGACGGAGTACTCGGAGAGGGGGGCATGGGCGCCGTCTATCAAGCCACCCAGCTGTCCCTCAACCGGGTCGTCGCGCTCAAACTGCTGGCCCCGAACCTCGGCGACGACCCCGGCTTCCGGGCCCGCTTCGAGCGTGAGGGACAGGTCCAGGCCGGTCTCGACCACGACCATATCGTCCCCGTCTACGAAGCCGGGCAGAGCGAGTACGGCCTGTTCCTGGCCATGCGACTGATCTCCGGCCCCACCCTGAAGCATCTGATTCTCGACGGAGAGCTCGACCCACGCCGCACCGTGCGCCTCCTGGCCCAGGTCGCCAATGCGCTCGACGCCGCGCACCGAGCCGGTCTGATCCACCGCGACATCAAGCCCCAGAACATCCTGATCGGCGACCGCGACCATGCCTTCCTGGCCGACTTCGGGTTGATCAAGGCCCCCGACGAGGCGAGGCTCACCGGCACCGGCCAGTTCATCGGCACGATCGACTACGTCGCCCCCGAGCAGATCCAGGGAGACCCGGCCACGTCGGCCAGCGACATATACGCCCTGACCGGGGTGCTCTACGAATGCCTGACCGGCGAGGTGCCCTATCCCAAGCCGTCGGAGGCCGCCACGCTTCACGCCCACGTGATGCAGCCCCCGCCCGTCCTCTCAGAGCGCCGACCCGACCTGCCGCCCGCGCTCGACGGGGTGATCGCCCAGGGGATGGCCAAGGACCCGTGGTCACGCCCGTCGCAGGCCGCGGAGTTGATTCAGGCTGCCTCCCGGGCCCTGTCCTCGAGCGCGTCGAGCATTCCCGCCCCGGGCGGGGCGCCCCAGCACGACGGGTCCACCGCAGAGCGCGAGCGACGCGTCCAGACCACGAAGG
>DATFDC010000533.1:0-3183 GCA_035252415.1 Solirubrobacteraceae bacterium | reverse complement strand
CGGCGTCGCGGATCAGCTTGACGCCCGCCTTGGGGTGGGACTTGACGCTCTCCCACTCCTCCTCGGTCAGCTTGCCGGGCTTGTTCAGGATCGACTCGGGAATCGCGAGCTTGCCGATGTCGGCCAGCAGCAGGCCCATGCCCAGGCGGAACAGACGCTCCTCGTGGCGGTCGTCCTGACGCTCGCCCTTGTAGTCGAGCCAGCCGTGCTCGGTGATCAGCCGCCGCCCGACCAACAGACCGAGCGCGGTCATGTCGATCGAGTGCTGCACGGTGTAGGCGCTCCCGCCGCACAGATCGGCCAGCACGACCGACCTGGCGTCGTGCTCCTCGATCTCCTCGAGGATCGCGTCGACCACGTCGGAGAGGTCGTCGGTGGCCTCGGGGTCGAGCCCGCGGCCGGCGGCCACGGCGCGCCTGGCCTCCTCGTGCAGCGCGGACAGCGCGCGGGTGGCCTGCCCCCGGGTTTGCGGGCTGATCACCGGGACAGGATCGATCCCGCGGCCGAGCTCGTCATCGACCCAGACGGCCTGGATGCCGGCCTTGCCCAGGTGATCGATGAAGCGTGCGCTCAGGGCCACACCGGCCCGGAGCAGGGGGGCGCCGTCGCGACCGCTGACGATGTCGCGCGCGAGGCGGGCGTCTTCTTGAAGGTTGGCGAGCGATACGAGCCTCATGGCCCGCAAATCGGCTGCTCTGCCCGGATCTTTAGCGTGAGAGTGCGCTTAGTGGCATTCAGGCCGTGGCCTGAAGCTGCGGGCGGCTCTCGACCGCCGCGGCGTAGCCACGCGCGGTGCGGTCGACCCGCTCCACGTTGGCCGACTCGCGCAGCAGCGCCTCGCGCCGGCGGAGGATCTCGATCTCGACGCGCTTGTTGATGAGCGCGGCGCGCTGAAGGGCGGGCCGGGCCTCGGCCGGGGGGACGGCGGGAAGACCGGCAAGGAGCGCGGCCCGCTCGGCGTGGAGCGCCGCCAGTTCGTCGAGCCCGCCGTGGCCGATCAGCTCGAGCTCACGCTCGAGGCTGCGGGCCAGCGCCTCGTACGGCTCGGTGGGACTCACTGGGAGCTGATCGTCGCGAACGCCTCGCGCAGCTGGCCAAGCAGCGTGCTGACCTGCTCGAGGACCGCCGGGTCGTTCTTGAACCGGGCCTCACGAAGCTGGCGCAGGCAGAAGACGTAGATCGACTCGAGGTTGGCCGGGATCTCGCCCTGATCCATGTCGAGCGCGTCCCGCAGGTGCTGGATGATGTCCTCGACCCGGCGGAGCTTGCGGTTGGTGAGCTCGATCTTGCCGTCACGCATCGCCACGCCCGCCTGGAACAGGAACTTCCGGGCCCCGTCGTAGAGCATGACGACGAGCAGCTCGGGCGGGGCACTGAGTACCGCGCTCTCCTTGTAGGCATTGGGCGTGGCGAGTGTGGTCATTTCAGGCGGTTCCTCAGAGGCTGAAGTGGGCTACCAGTCTCTTCAGATGCTCGGCAGTTGTGGCCAGCTCTTGAGCCGACGCGGCGATCTGCTGAGTCGACGCGCTGGTCTCCTCCGTGGTGGCTGACACCTCCTCGGCCGAGGCCGAGGACTGCTCGGCGACCGCGAGGACCTCCTCGAGGCCGGACTGCATCTCGGCACTCGAGCTGACGAACGAGCGCAGGGCGCCGGCGATCCGCTCGACGCGCTCGCTCATGTCCTGCACACCGGAGTCGATACGCAGGAACGAGGCCCGTGCCTGGTCGACCGTCTCGACGCTCTGATCGGTCTGACGCGAGCCGTCGGTGACCACCTGGACGGCCTTGCCGGTGCCGGCCTGGATCTGGGCGACCAGCGCGCCGATCGACGCCGCGGCCTCCTGGGACTCCTCGGCCAGCTTGCGGACCTCCTCGGCGACGACCGCGAAGCCGCGGCCCTGCTCGCCGGCCCGGGCGGCCTCGATGGCGGCGTTCAGCGCCAGCAGGTTGGTCTGCTCGGCGATCGCGGTGATCGTGTCGACGATTCCGCCGATCTGGTCGCTCATCGCGCCCAGCTCGGAGATCGTCTCGGTGATCTCGGCGGTCGAGGCCTGAACGGCCTGGATCGCCTCGGTGGCCCGGGTGACCGCCTCGGCGCCCTCCCCGGCCAGCTCGCGCGCCTGCTGGGCCGCCACGGCGGTCTCCTCGGCGTCGGTGGCCGAGTCCTGCGCCGCCCCGGCGACGCTCCTCGTCAAACCGCGGACACGCTCCAGCGCGCGGACCTGCGTCTCGGCGCCCTGGGCGACCGAGCCGACCGCGTTGGCGATCTCGCCCACGGCCAGACCGGCCTGCTGCCCGCTCAGGGCCATCTCCTGGGAGGCGGTGCTGACGGTGTCCGAGCCCTTCGTGATCTCGCCGATCATGCCGGCGATCTTGTCGCGCATGTCCGAGAAGGCCCGGCCGAGCGCGTCACGCTCCGAGCGGGGCTCGACCTCGACCGCCAGGTTGCCGGCGGCCATCTGACCGGCCGCGTCGACCATGTGCTTGAGGTAGTCGACCGAGTTCTTGAACGCGCGGGCCAGACGGCCGATCTCGTCCTGGCCGCTCGCGTCGACCTCGACGGCGGTGTCGCCCTCGGCGATCCGCTCGGCGGCCTCGGTCATCGCGGCCAGCGGGCGCGTGATCGAGCGGATCAGCCAGATCGTGATCAGCACGGCGATGATCAGCCCGGCGATCCCGATCACGGCCAGCAGGCTGATCGCGGAGCTCACGTTGGTGCTCACCGAGTGGTTGATCGCGGCAGCCTGCTTGGTCACGTCGCCGCTCAGAGCGTCGAAGTCGGCCTGGGTCTGGTTCGAGATCTTGACGTTGCCGACCGTCATCACGCGGACCGTGGCCTTGGCGTTGCCCTGGTGGCCGTACTTGCCGACCTGCTCGGTGAAGCCGTTGTAAGTCGCGAGGTCGGAGCGCAGCTTGCCCACCTCGGCCCGGATCGCCGCGCTGGGGGCGTTGGCGGCCAGCCAGTTCATGTTCGAGGCGGCCTGCTTGTAGCCCTGGAGCGCCTGCTGCCAGGTGGTCTCCGCGAGCTGCTTCTGGCGCGGATCGTGCAGCGCCACCACGGCCGCGTACATGTTCGACTGGTCGTCGTCGGTCAGCCAGCCCTCGTAGGCGTCTCGCTCCTTCTGGAAGACCCCGAAGGTGGACTCGGACTGCTGGGCCTTGCTGCGGGAGTTCACGAGGCCG
>DATFDC010000532.1:0-8308 GCA_035252415.1 Solirubrobacteraceae bacterium | reverse complement strand
CCCGACCACATCCTCGACCGGCTCGAGCAGACCGCGACGCCGCTCGGCGGCGCCGCCCGGCCCAATGACGAGTTCGGCTGGGGTCTGGTGAACGCCGGCGCGGCCACCGCGCCGGGCCCGCCCAGGCCGAGGTAGGTCCCCGGGGCTCAGGTCGTGCGCACGATCAGCACCGAGCACGGCGCGTGGTGCGAGACCTTGTTGGGCACCGAGCCGAGCAGGAACCGCTTGGCGCCGGTCATGCCCTTGTTGCCGACCACGACGAGGTCGCAGCCCCGCTCCTCGGCCACGTCGAGGATCGCGTCGGCGGCATCACCCTGGCGCGCGAACGTCTCCACCTCGGCCACGCCGGCCTCCTTCGCCTCGGCTCGCGCCCGCTCGAGCAGCGCGAGCGCGTCCTCATGGGGATTCACCGTCCACTTGACGTCCTCGCCCGCGTCGAGTTGCCCGCCGCGCAGGCGCTGATCGGCGACCGGCTCGTATGCGCTGACGATCTGAAGGCGCGCGTGCAGCCCCGCCGCGAGCTCGATGGCGCGGCGCACCGCGGTCTGCGCCGTCTCCGAGCCATCGGTACCGACGAGGATCGAGGCGAACACGACCTACGCGAGCTTGGTGATCGCGATGACCATCCCGGCCACCACGAACACGATGATCGCGACCTGCATCCACAGCCAATGACGAGGCACAGCCAATAACGCTAGCGGTCTATCGTCACCATCGGATGACCCAGCAGCGGTTGAACCCCACGCTCAAGGCAGTCAGCGACGCCGTCCTGGGCGTGGCCGCGAACCTGTCGGTCGACGAGGTCCTGCAGAGGCTGGTCGACGCCGCCCGGGAGCTGGCCGGCGCCCGCTACGCCGCGCTCGGCATCCCGGACGGGGCCGGCGGCTTTCGCCGCTTCCTGGTGACGGGCATGAGCGACGAGCTGATTGCCTCGATGGGGCCGCTGCCCCGCACCCACGGGATGCTCGGCGCGATGCTCGAACAACGCACCTCGTATCGCACCGACGACATCCACGACGACCCGCGCTTCCGTGGCTGGTGGCCCCGCCGGCACCCCGACATGCGCTCGTTCCTGGGCGTCCCGATCACCGCGCCCGATGAAACCGTCCTCGGCGCCTTCTACCTGACCGAGAAGGAGGATGCCGAGGTCTTCGACGCCGAGGACCAGGCTCTGATCGAGCTGCTGGCCGCCCACGCCTCGATCGCGATCACCAACGCCCGGCTGTACGAGCAGAGCCGCGAGCTGAGCATCCTCTCCGAACGGAATCGCCTGGCCCTCGAGCTCCACGATGTGGTCAGCCAGAAGCTGTTCAGCGTGATGCTGACCGCCGAGGCGGCCGCCACGCAGATGGACCGTGATCTGGTCGCCGCGCGGGCGCAGCTCGAGCGACTGCGCGCGCTGGCCGGCGAGGCGCTCGAGGAGCTTCGCGCGCTGATCCTCGGACTGCGTCCGCCCGAGCTCGAGCGCGACGGGCTTGCCGACACGCTGCGCAAGGAGGTCGAGATGGTGGCGCGCACACATGGGACGCATATTGAGCTCACCATCGACCCTGGCCTCTCCGGCGACGGCGACAGTGAGGACTCAGACCGCGAGCTTGCCCTGCTGCGGATCGCCCACGAGGCGCTGCACAACGCGGTGCGCCACGCCAACGCCGAGCACGTGACAGTGAGGCTGGCCGGCGAGAACGGCAAGCTCGTCGTCGAGGTCTCCGACGATGGAGTCGGGTTCGACCCCCACGCGCCCGACATCCGCTCTCGCCACCTCGGGCTGACCTCGATGGAGGAACGCGCGCGCGAATCACACGGTCGGCTGAAGATCCGCAGCGCCCCCGGTCAGGGCACCACCGTTCGAGTCGAGCTGCGCGGCGATGGCCGCTGAGCGGATCCGGATCCTGATCGTCGACGACCACGCGGTCGTGCGCGAAGGCCTGCGCGCGTTCCTGGCTCTTCAGGACGGGTTCGAGATCGTGGGCGAGGCGGCCGACGGCGAGGAGGCGGTGGAGCGGGCGGCCGAGCTCGAGCCCGACGTGATCCTGATGGACCTGGTCATGCCGAAGCTCGACGGGGTGAGCGCGATGCGCGCGCTCCGCCGCCGGGGTGGGGGCGGGTCGAAGGCCCACGTGATCGTGCTCACCAGCTTCCTGGACGACGATCGCCTGCTGCCCGCGCTCGAGGCGGGGGCGGCCGGCTACCTGCTCAAGAACTCGCAGCCCACCGAACTGGCCCGGGCCGTCCGTGCGGCCCAGGCCGGCGAGGCGATCATCGATCCGACCGCCGCGGCGCGTCTGGTCAACGTGCTGTCGGGCTCGGATAACCCGCGGCGCGGGACACCGCGCCTGGATCAGCTCACCGATCGCGAGCGCGAGGTGCTGGTGCTGATCGCGCAGGGCCGGGCCAACAAGCGAATCGCGCTCGAGCTCGGGATCTCCGAGAAGACGGTCAAGAACCACGTCGGTCACGTGCTGGCCAAGCTCGGCGTGACCGACCGCACCCAGGCCGCCGTGCTCGCGGTTCAGGAGGGTCTGCTCACAAGGTCCTAGGACCCATTGCCTCTGGTAACCGGGACCGACCCCGGCCTACCGTGGCGGGCATGCCCCTAGCCATCATCACTGGATCATCGCGAGGCCTCGGTCTCGCACTTGCCCGCGCCCTGGCCGAGCGCGGCTGGGCACTCGTCCTCGACGCCCGCGGCGGCGCCGAGCTCGAGCGCGCGGCCCGCGAGCTGGGCGCGATCACCGAAGTCGTCGCCCTCCCCGGCGACGTGGCCGACGACTGGCATCGCGGTGCCCTCGTCGAGTCCGCCGGCGAGAAGATCGACCTGCTGGTCAACAACGCCAGCCTGCTCGGACCGAGCCCCCAGCCGCCGCTCGGCCGCTACCCGCTGGACACGCTCGAGCGCGTCTACCAGGTGAACGTCCTGGCGCCGTTGGCGCTGACCCAACTCGTCCTGCCCCGGATGGCCGACGGTGACGCGATCGTCAACGTGAGCTCCGACGCGGCGCTCGAGCCGTACGCCGGATGGGGCGGCTACGGGTCCTCCAAGGCCGCGCTCGACCAGCTCACCGCGATCCTGGCCGAGGAGCACCCCGCGCTCCGGATCTACTCGGTCGATCCCGGCGACATGCGCACCCGGATGCATCAGGAGGCGTTCCCGGGTGAGGACATCTCGGACCGGCCACCGCCCGAGGCAAGCGTCCCGGGCCTGATCAGGCTGATCGAGGGCACGCTGCCGAGCGGCCGCTACCTGGCCCGGGAGCTGACCCCGGCCGAGCCCGCGCTCCGATGACCGCGCTCGCGTTCGAGATCGCGCCGGACCTCGAGGCCCACGAGCCGCCGGAGGCGCGGGGCGTTCCCCGCGACGGCGTGCGTCTGCTCGTGGCACAACGGTCCAGCGGCGCAATAGAGCACCGCACGTTCCGAGACCTGCCCGAGCTGCTCGGCCCCGGCGACGTGCTGGTCATCAACGTCTCAGCCACGATCCCCGCAGCGGTCCCGGCCCGCCGCGCGGGCGGCGCCGGCGCGGTACGGGTGCACTTCGCCACGCGGGCTCCCCACCTCGACGACGACTGGCGCGTGGTCGAGATTCGCAGCGCCGACGGCTCCCGGCCGGCGCGGCTGCCGGCGGGCGAGCGCCTGACTCTCCGCGGGGGCGCGTCGCTCGAACTGGTGGCGCCGTACGCGTCCGGCCAGCGGCTGATGCTCGCCCGGTTCTGTTGCGAGTTGCTCGTCGACGACTATCTCGAGCGCCACGGCGAGCCGATCCGCTACTCGCACATCAGCAAGCCCTGGCCGCTCGAGGCCTACCAGAACGTGTATGCGATCAGCCCGGGCAGCGCCGAGATGCCGAGCGCCGGCCGCCCGTTCACCCGGGAGCTGATGAGCCGCCTGGTCGCCCGCGGCGTGACCATTGCGCCAATCACGCTGCACGCCGGCGTGTCTTCGCCCGAGAGCCACGAGCCGCCCTTCCCCGAGTGGTTCGAGGTTCCCGAGCGCACCGCCCAGACGATCTGCGACGCGCGCCACGGCGGCGGGCGGGTTATCGCGGTCGGCACGACCGTGGTGCGCGCGCTCGAGTCGGCCACCGCGGCCGACGGGTGCGCCTGCGCACGCTCGGGCTGGACCGGGCTGGTCGTCACGCCTGAGTGCGGAGTGCGCGCGGTCGACGGCATGATCACCGGCTGGCACGAGCCCGAGGCCTCGCACCTGATGATGCTCGAGGCCGTCGCCGGCCCCGAGCTATTGCATGCCTCGTACGCGGCCGCGGTTGACGCCGGTTACCTCTGGCACGAGTTCGGAGACTCGCACCTGATCCTGCCTTAGGGCCTCGCTGCGCTCGGCGTCCGTGGGGCCGGGTACCCCATCCGGACCCGAACCGAGCACCCGCCACCGGGGCAATTTCCAGCATTAGCCGCACGTCTCGCCCGTGCGGCACGATTCCGCCTCGTGACGGGGCACGATCGTGCTTTTACCGCCGGCCAGCCGCTGGAATGCTGGAAATTGCGCCCCCGCCCCCGCGACGGATCGGGCCGAGGGCTGCGATCCGCGACCGGACGGGCCTGCCCGGCCCCACGGACGCCGCCGAAGGCGGCCCAAAAACCTACGCGGCGTGCGCCAGTACGGCCGGGAAGTCGATCGACACCCCGCGCGGCACGACCAGCACCGGGCAGGTGGCGTTCTCGATCTCGTTGTTCGCCTGGGCGCTCAGCAGCACGTGACCGATCGGCGCCTCCAGACGCGAGCCGACCACGAGCAGGTCGACCTGGCGCTCGTCGCGGGTGAGCGTGGCTCCGTAGCTGTCGGCCAACCCGCGGGCGGTCTCGAGTGTGGTGTCGTCGCCGGGGATCGAGATCACGCCGATCCGGTGGATGCGGGCCCCGAAGTAGTCGGCCGGGGCGATGGCCACCGCGGCCGGGCCGCACTCGAGCAGGCTCAGGGTCGTGTGCTGCGGCGCGACGCGCCCGGGCGGGGTGCGGTAGTCGGAGCCGAACACGACGATGTCCGCGTGTTGCTCGGAGATCAGCCGGCACAGGCCCGCGGGCGTCGACGCGCTGACCACAACGCGAGTGTCCACATCCAGTCCGGCGAGGCGGTCGGCCCCCCGCGCGAGCAGCGTCGCGGCATTGTCGTCCTCGGGGCAGTCGTCGCAGGTGCAGTGGCGGACGTAGGCCAGGGTCAGGGTCGCGCCGGCGTCGGCCAGCATGCGACCGAGCATCAATGCGTCGTGATCGCCCGGCGTATCGTCGTAGGAGATGATCGCCCTGGGTGCCATGGTGGGCCTCCAGTCCTCGGGGGTTTGGGAGTTGAACGGCCCGTTCGGCGCGAGCATCGCATTTACCTACTATCAGCGCTAATGAAGTTGATCATGCTGTTGATAAGCTGCGCTAATGCTGCACGTCGGGCGTCTCCGGGTGCTGTGCGAGGTGGCGCGGCGCGGGTCGTTCTCGGGCGCGGCTGAGGCCCTGTCCTACACCCAGTCGGCGGTCTCCCAGGCCATCGCCCGGCTCGAGGCGGAGACCGGAGCGACCCTGATCGTGCGCGACCGCAGCGGGGTCCGGCCGACCGCGGCCGGGGCCAGCCTGGTCGAGCATGCGGAGGCGATCTTCGCCCGAATCGAGGCCGCCGAGACCCAGCTGGCGGCGGTGCTGGGGATCCGGGCAGGCCGGCTGCGCATGGCCTCGTTCCCGTCCGCCGGCGCCACCCTGATGCCCCAGGCCATCGCACGGTTCCGTGCCGGTCATCCCGAAGTGGCACTGACGCTGGCCGAGGGCGAGCCCGAGGACATCGCCCCGCGGCTGCGCGCCGGCGAGTTCGATCTCGCGCTGCTGTTCGACTTCCCGGGGGCGAGCGAGCGCCACGGCGCCCGGCTGCGCAGCCAACTGCTGCTCGAGGATCCGCTGCTCGTCGCCCTCCCGGCCGAGCATGCGCTGGCCGGCAAGCGGGCGCTCACGCTGGCCGATCTGCGGGCCGAGGACTGGGTGCAGACCTCGGCGTCCAGCCCGTGTGCGCGTCACGTGGTCCGCTCGTGCCTGGCCGCCGGGTTCGAGCCGAACGTGACGTTCGAGTCAGACGACTACGAGACCGTGCAGGGACTGGTCGCGTCCGGTGTCGGGGTGGCGCTGATCCCGCGCCTGGCGCTCACCCGAGTGCACTCCGGCGTGGTCGTGCGATCCCTTGCCCCCAAGCCGCCGTCGCGCCGCGTGGTGGCGGCAACGCTGGCGGCGGCCGGAGTGGCTCCCGCCGCCGGCACGATGATCGAGATCCTGGCCGAGGTGGCCGAGCGCTACACGGATCAGCCGGCTAAGAGCGCGGCTTGAACTTCGCGGCCAGGCGGGTGGTTCGCTTGAGCGCGTCGGTGGCCCGGACGGTTAGGCCAACCCGGGAAACATGGTGGCGCGCCAGATCAGAAACCAGGCTGCCGCCGGCCTGGAGTCTCGGGTAGGTGATCGTCACATGCACCTGCTGGCCGGGGCTGCGCAGCTTGAGCACGAGCGTTCCGTGTTTGAGTGACACGGTGTACCTCACCCGCCGGTTTCCGCGCCCGGTCACGCTGACGCTCGCGTGCGCGCGCGTGAAGCGCAGGCCGCGCGGGAGGGTCACGCTCACGCTCTTCAGCTTCGGCGCATCACGGCCGGCCGTGAGCATGAACGACAAGCGCGGCCGAGCCGACCCGACGCTGGACAGCGACACGCGCGAGAGCTTCGGCTTGGTCTGGATCGTCCACGCGAACGACACGCGGGCGGTGGCCCCGACCACGTTGTCGGCGGTGACGGTGACCGTCGAGGTCCCGAGTCGGCGCGGCCGGCCGGTGATCTTGCCGCTCGACGAGTTGATCGAGAGGCCGGCGGGCAGGCCGGTGGCGCTGAAGTGGACGCTTGCCCCGCGGGTATCGGAGCCCTTGATCTGCAGGCTCACCGGCGTGTGCAGCGTGGAGCGTTGATGCCCGGGGTTGCCCAGGGAGATCGAGTCCGCGCACAGGGCGCCGGTCAGCGCCGCGCCGTTCGGTGACCCGAGGCCGGTGGCCATGTCGTAACCCGGGCCGGCGGCGAACTGGCCGAGGTTGCTCCCGGTCATGTCGTTGTTACCCGACGTCGTGTCGTTGAAGTTGGCGGCGTAGTTGGTGGCGGCGGCGTTGTACAGAGCCGGGTTGGCGAAACCGATCCTGGTTCCGTTGCAGGCGCTCGACGCGTTGGCCAGGGCGATCAGCGCCGCCCAGGCGGGGGCGGCGCCGCTCGTGCCGCCGACCACCTGCCAGCCCTGCGGCTGGCCGACGCCCGCGGCCCCGCTGCCGTTCCACCAGATCACATAGCCGGTGGAGGGAGAGGCGTCGGCCGATACGTCGGGTACCTCGCGGCAGTCCCCCGAGGTGGCCCGGCAGGGCGAGCCCGACGAACCGCCGTTGACCACGTGCAGGGACGCCGGCGCCTCGACCTGGTAGGAGGGCATCTTCCAGAAGGTCGAGATCCCGCCGCCGCTCGCGCCGACCCTCACCCCGTCGTTCCACACGGTCTCGGCCGGCCGGGGGCCGAGCGCGTTCAACTGTGTGCCGCCCACGCCGGTCACGAACGGCTGACTGGCCGGGTCGTCGACCTGCACCGTGGGGTTCTCGGGGAAACAGTCCTCGGCCCCGTCATCGCCGGAGGCCGAGAAGATCGATATCCCCTCGGTGGCCGCCTCCTGGAACAACGTGTTCTCGGCCGAGGCCTGGCTTTGTCCGTTGATGAACTCGCACTGTCCCCAGGACGCGGTGACCACCTGCGAGGCGTGGTCGGTGATGATCCGGCTGAACGTGTCGTAGGGCCCCGCGCCCACGTTCGGTCCCTCGTAGACCGCGACGTTCGCCTGGGGCGCCAGGCCGATCACGTTCTCGATGTCGAGCGCGGCCTCGCCGGAACCCGAGCCGCTGCCCGCCCCGCCGTCGACCACGACGTTGGCGATCTGCGGATTCAGCGGCTGACCGTTCAGCGAGTAGCAACTCGCGTAGTGCTGGATGTCGGCCAGGTCATACGGCTCGAGTTCGAGCACCGCGACGGTCTGGCCGGCGCCGAAGTCCCCGGCCTGATAGAGCCCCGACAACCCGTAGGCGGAGGCGATCTGGTCGTCGGTGAACCCGCCCTGACTCTGCTGGCCCTCGCCCTGGCACGCCGGCTGGGGTCCGCCGGTGGCCACGTGGGGCCGGGCCTGCGCGGACTTCGCCTGCGGGTGGACGAGCAGTGGCTTCGCGCTCGAGGCCGTGTCGAGTCCGAGCACGGCCTGGACGTCGGGCGCGATCGCCGCGTCGAGCGCGGGCGCCTGCTGGTTGACGATCGCG
>DATFDC010000531.1:0-24353 GCA_035252415.1 Solirubrobacteraceae bacterium | reverse complement strand
CAGCGACTGGCAGTACCTGGGCAACGACGGGACACCGCCGGAGCAGAGTTCCTGCAACGCCGTCGGCCGGCGCTGCTTCGACCCGGCGGCGATGGCCAACTCGTACGATTACACGAGCGTGCACAACCTCGGGAACGAGGGCCAGGGCAAGACGATCGCGATCGTGGACTCGTTCGGGTCGGACACGATCCGCCAGGACCTCGCGGTCTTCAACAAGGCGTTCGGGCTGCCCGACCTGTGCGGCGAGACCGGGCCGAGCAATCCGTCGGCGAACTGTTCGTCGAGCACGAGCCCGCGCTTCGACATCGTGTGCTTCCAGGGTTGCCCGTCTCCAACGCCCCCGCCGTCGAACAACGGCACCGGGCAGGAGGCTCACAACCTGTGGGATCTCGAGGTCTCGCTCGACGTCGAGTGGGCCCACGCCACGGCCCCACTGGCCAACATCATGCTGGTGACCACGCCGACGGCCGAGACGCTGGGCGTGCAGGGGCTGCAGCAGATGATGAACGCCGAGCAGTACGTGATCGACAACCACATGGCGGACGTGATCACCCAGAGCTTCGGGACCGCGGAAGGCGCGTTCCGCAACGGCACCGCGTCGATCAACCAGCTCCGCCACGCGTTCATCGCGGCCCAGGCCAATAACGTCACCGTGCTCGCGTCGACCGGCGATTTCGGCACGGCAAATCCCTACAAGGAGCCGGTGAAGAACCCGGTGACGATCCCGTACCCAAGCGTGGCCTGGCCGGCCTCCGACCCGCTGGTGACCGCGGTCGGCGGGACCTACCTGTGCACGAATGCGGTGACCGGGGCCTCGATCGACAGCGCGTCCCCGCCGGCGAAATGCCAGTCCAATCCCGGCCAGCGTGAGATCGGGTGGATCGACAGCGGCGGCGGCTACAGCATCCTGTTCCCGAGGCTGTCCTACCAGAACACGCTGCCCGCGGGAAGCACGTTCACCGGAACCTCACCCGGGGCGCCCGGGCCGAACACGAACATGCGAGGCATCCCGGACATCGCCTACCAGGCCAGCTCTCTGACCGGCGTGCTCGTCTACATGACCGAGCCGGACACGCGCACGAGCGGCACCGGCTGTGGTGGAGCCAGTCCCTGTTCGTCCGGCTGGTACGTGGTCGGCGGGACCAGCTCAGGCTCGCCGCAATGGGCGGGAATCGCCGCGATGGCGGACCACGCGGCTGGACGCGACCTCGGATTGCTCAACCCGGGGTTGTACGCAGTCGCCGCCGATCCCGCGAAGTACGCCGCGGACTACCACGACGTCACGGTCGGCAACAACCAGGCCGACCCGTCGATCCCCGGCTATACCGATTCTCCCGGCTGGGATGCGGTCACCGGCCTCGGGACGCCCGATGTGGCGAACCTGATCCCGGACCTGATCGCGGCCACGCCGTAGATCGAAGGCGGAGCGCGGTCGGCCCAATGGTCGGCCGCGCTCCCCGCTCCCAGTCACGGATTGGCGCGGCCGGCCCGCATGCAACGCGCGAGCTCCTCGGCGTACGGCAGGCCGACCACGAGACCCAGCGTGGTCAGGTTCCCAACCCGATAGGCCCGGCTCAGCGGGCGTCGTTTCGGCTTCAGGCGCCAGTCGGGCCGGCCTCGGAGCCCGACCACAGCCCGCGCCTGGTCCCAGTGCAGGACGGTCAGCAAGAAGACCGCCATCATCGGCACCCGGGCGAGAAACCCGTGCACGTACTGCTCGAACGGCGTCACCTCGCGGCGGCCATCGGCGTAGGCGACATCCAGTAGCGCGCTCACCTCGTGTAGACCCAGGGCGACGTAGCTCACCGACAGCATCGCGGCGTCGACCTCGCAGAACAGCCCGAGGAGCGCCGGCACGCCCCCCTCTACCAACATCACCGAATGGATCGCCGACTCCGGCGTACCCGCGGTGTGCTCGATGTCGCTCCGGCGGTGGCACCACCAGTCGACCAGTCCCGCCGCCATCCAGACCGGCAGGACAAACCACTGCAAGCCTTGCCGTGTCGCGTCCTCGACCCGCGCACGTCGCCACAGACAGCGCCAATGCTAATCGCCGTGGCCGACCGGAACCCTCGGCTACTACGACTAGGCCAGGAGCTCCGAGTCGTGCTCCTCAAAGATCTGCGCCCAGTCGGTGCGCTCGCCCGAGTGCAGCGCCTCGATAAGGCGGTGGATCCGCGGCGTCATCACGAGCAGGTAGCGAGTCGGTTCCGCCACTGCGTTCCAGTACGAGTGAGGAGTCCCGCGAACCACCAGGACCGAGCCGCCCGCCTCCACCTCGACCTGATCCTCGCCGACCTGGAACCCGAGCCGTCCCGACAGCACGTACCAGGCCTCGTCGTCTGAGCGATGGAGGTGAAGGCCGGCGATCGGCCGCCCGGGATGGGTTCCCGGGTCGGTCCAGTCGGCGATCACGAACGAGTCACAGACGATCATGTCTACTCCGTCGGCCGCCTCATTTTGAAGATGTGCTCGACCACCGTGTAGTCGGCCGGGCCGCCGCAGCGTGCGATCGGCCGCAGGCCGGCCGTGTCGATCCCGGATCCCGCGATCGCGCGCTCGTCCAGGTGGATCCCGACGACCTGGCCGATCACCAGATGCTGGTCGAACGTGTTGCCGTCGAGGTCGCGGAGCTCGAGATGGTGAACGACCTTGCACTCCATCGCGCACGGGCTGGTCGCGACGCGGGGCGGTGCGACGAGGCGGGAGGGCGCCATCTCGAGCCCCGCCCGCTCGAACTCGCTCGAACCCCGGGGCATCGGTGCGGATGTCTCGTTCATCTGCTCGCGGAGCTCCCAGGTGACCAGGTTCCACACGAACTCGCGCAGCTCGCCGGCGAACGTCGAGGAGTCCTTGGCCCCGTGGCTCGAGAAGGCCAGCATGTACGGCCCCTCGCCGACCGCGTTGAAGAAGCTGTACGGAGCCAGGTTCACGCGCCCGTGCGCGTCCATGGTCGAGATCCAGCCGATCGGGCGGGGCGCCACCAGCGACTTGAACGGGTCGTGGGGGAGCACGCTCCGATCTCGCTTCTCGGGCTCGTAGAAGATCATCGGCGAGCGCGAAGGCTACGCCAGCAACCCCAGGCGCTGCCCGCGCTGGACCGCCTCGGTCCGGTTGCGCACGCCGAGCTTGCGGTACACCGCGCTGGTGTGCTCCTTGACCGTGTGCTTGGACAGATGGAGCTGCTCGGCGATCTCGGGGTTGGTGGCCCCCGAGGCCATCAGGTTGAGCACGTCGCGCTCGCGCTCGGACAGCCCGAGGGCGGGCGGCTGGGTCGGCCCTTCGAACACCGTCTTGCCGAGCCCGACCAGGCGCACGGCACCGGCGATCTTGCGCGCGGGCCAGTCCTTGTGGGCGAACCCCGAGGCGCCGGCCGCCCGCGCCGCCGGCGGGGAGATCTCGCCGGCGCCGGAGAACAGCAGCACCCGCGTGAGCGGCTCGGCCTCGCGCAACCGCTCGCACACCTCGGCCCCCGACTCCTCGCCGATGAACAGGTCGACCAGCGCAACGTGAGGCCGGTAGCGGACCGCGAGCTCGATCGCCTCTTCGCCCGAATGCGCACTCAGGCACCGGTCGACCCAGGGCTGCTGGGTGAGCATCAAGCGGATCCCCCAGTGCACGACGTCGTGGTCGTCGACGACCAGGACGCTCAATCGGTCGGGGCTGCGCAGCGCCTCCGGAATCCCCGGGGTCGATTCACGGGTCAACCGGTACCACCAGCCTGACCTGCCAGGTCCCCGGCTCGCGCATGCCGAACTCGACGACGCCCCCGCTCTGGATGGCCTCGAGTGCGGCCAGCCGCAAGCCCATGCCGGGGCGATGCCGGCTGCCTGTGACCCCGTCGTTGGCCACTTCGAGCACCAGCGCACCATCTTGGCGTCCCACCCGGACGCTCACCCGGCGTGGGTTTGCGTGCTTGTGGGCGTTGCGCACGGCTTCGGCCAGGACCGACTGCGCCAGCGGCTCGAGGTTGGCGGGCACGTCGCCCTCATCCCCGGCCTCGAGCGTCACGCCCAGGTCGGGGTGCACCCGGGCCAGCCGCTCGACCTCGGCCACGAACGTGGTCCCGGTCTCGCGCGGCGCGCGGCTGAGCGGCCGCTGGATCGCCGTGCGCAGGTCGGACAGGGCCTCCTGGATCTCGACCGCGCAGCGGGCCCGCGCCTCGAAGGGCAGATCGCCCTCGCCGTCGAGCGCCATCGAGATTCCGAACAGGCGCTGGATCACCCCCTGGTGGATGTCGCGAGCCAGGTCGATGCGCTGCTCGAGCTGGCGCGCCCGCTCGCTCTGTGTGGCCACCGCCCGCGAGACCGAGGCCAGCGCCGCGGCCTTGCCCAGCGTCCACAGCAGGTGCCGCTCGGCATCGTCGAGCGGCGGTTCGGTCATCAGCCGGTCGGCAAAGATCACCCCGAGGTCGCGTCCGGCGGCCGCCATCGGCGCGCAGATGAGCCGCACCGGCTCGGGGAACACGTCGGCGAATTCGGCCGGGAACTGCGCGGACATGTCGCCCGACACCTCAATCACCCGGTCCTCGCGCAGCGACCGGGCGGCGATCGGCGCCGACTCCACGGTGACGTGCGCGTCGGCGAACTGCTCGAGGCCCATCCCGTGCGCGCCCGCCGCCCGGACGCGCCGGAGCGCCGAGTCGTAGCGGAAGATCAGCGCGCGGCGCATGTGGGCGAGCCGGCACACCGCCTCGGACAGCCGGTTGTAGAACACGCCGCCGGTGACGTCCTCGGACTGCGAGAGCACCTCGACGAACAACTCGAGCGCGTCGACACCGACCTCGGACCGAGCCTCCGTCGTCATGAGTCCGGATGTATGGCGCGGATCAGTGCGCGGCGCCCATCAACGACAGGCGCAGCGCCTGCTGCGGCTCCAGGTAGACCCGCCAGGATTCCTCGCACCGTGGGCAGCGGCATTCCACCGACGGATCGTATCCGTCGAGCGCCGCGTGCCACTCGAGATCATCGGTGCACAGGCAGATCGGACAGGCGAGCGAGGCGCGCACCAGGTCGTCCGGGTCGTCGCTGCGGAACCGGGCCGTGTCCACGAGCAGGGTCACGATTCGAGCATGCTCGCGTCGGCGGGGGCCTGCAACGCGACGCTCCGGACAACCCCCCGGGTGGGGGGAATCATGAGTGTCCGGACGGGGTACCCGGACCCACGGACGCCGCGAAGCGGCCCCTAGAAAGCCGGCCGAGCCTCGGCGCGCGCGATCGGGCGCTTCCCCCACCGCGCGCGGGTCGCGAAGTCGAGCAGGCGACCGAGGTAGTCGCGCAGCGGCGAAACGCTGATCCCGGCGGGCGCGAGCCGGGCCCGCGTGAACGAGTCGTCGAACGTGGCTGCCACGTGGAAGTACGGGAAGTACACGCTGCCCTCCTCGAGCACGGAGCGGGCCACGCCCTGGGCGATCGAGGCGAACTCGGCCGGCGGGACCAGCTTCGGCCCGGGCCGGTGGAAGTAGCCGCTGGCGAAGCTGACGATCTCCCCCATCGTCGAGGCCTGCGAGCCCGCGGTCAGGTGGTAGGTCTGCCCGATGTCCCCCGCGCCGTGGCACAGCTCGTGGATGGCATCCGCCACGTAATCGATCGAGACCACGTCGACCGGGGAGGCCGGAGTGGCCGGGACGGCGGGAAACACGCCTCGGGACAGCGCGCGCAGCGGCCAGTAGAGGACATTGAAGGCCGCCGTCCAGCCGCTGTTGCTGTCGCCGACCACGATGCTCGGGCGCAGGATCGTGAACGGCAATTCGTGCCAGGAGCGCACGAGTTGCTCGGCCTCGAACTTCGACTGCTCGTAGGAGTTGTGAAAGTCCTGGCCGAGGTCGAGATCGTGCTCGGAGAAGCGCCCGGCGTGGTTGCCCGCCACGTAGGCGGTCGAGATGTGGGCGTAGCGCTCGAGCACGCCGTTCTCTCGCGCGCGGGCGGCCAGCTCGAGCATCCGGCGGGTACCCCCGACGTTGATCGACCGCGCCTCATCGAGCGGCAGCCCGAACGACACCGAGGCGGCGCCGTGCACGATCGTGCCGGCCTCGGCGGCCAGCCGCTCCCAGCGCATCGGATCGAGGCCGAGTCGCGGGGCGGTCAGCTCGCCGGCCACCGCACGCACGCGATGGGCGTACCGGCCGGCGCGGTAGCCGAACAGGTTGACCAGAACCGCCTCGAGGCGCTCGCGCGCCGCGTGGTCGTCTCGGGCGCGGATCAGCGTCAGCACCGAGCGGTCGGTGCGCTCGAGGTAGCGCGCCAGCAACTCCATCCCGACGAACCCGGTCGCGCCGGTGAGCAGAACCGAGCCGTCGGTTTGCGTCACGGCTCGCGCTCCAGCGAACGGAACGCCCACACCAGGCGGGAGCGGGTATCGCCCGGGGCGATCAGCTCGTCGATGTAGCCGCCGGCTGCCGCCTTGCGCGGGCAGAGCTGAGTCTCGGCATAGGCGGCGGAGAGCTCGTCGCGCGCGGCGTCGGTGTCCTCAGCGGCAGCGAGTTCCCGGCGATGGATGATCCCCACCGCCGAGCGGGCCGCCATCACGCCGATCTGGGCGGTCGGCCAGGCGAACACGTAGTCGGCCCCGAGATCCTTCGAGTTCATCGTGATGTACGCGCCGCCGAACGCCTTGCGCACGATCAACGTCACCCGCGGGACCTCGGCCTCGGCGAACGCGTGCACGAAGCCGGCGCCGAAGCGGATCACGCCGGCCGACTCCTGCTTGGTGCCGGGCATGTACCCGGGCGTGTCGACCAGCACGAGCAGCGGGATCCCGAACGCGTTGCACTTGGAGACGAAGTGCGCTCCCTTCTGCGCGGCGTCGGCGTCGATGATCCCACCCAGGTACCGCGGCTGGTTCGCCACGACCCCGACTGTTCCCCCGTCGAGCCGCGCGAATCCGGTCACCAGGTTGCGGGCCCAGCCGGCCGCCACCTCGAGCAGCTCACCGCCGTCGACCAGAGCCCGGGCGACGTCGCGTATGTCGTAGACGCGGCGGTGATCGGACGGAACCGGGTCGGAGGGGTCATAGGCGAGAGGCTCGCGCGGGGGCGTGGCCGGCGCTCCGGCGTCACGGTGCCGGGGCAGGTAGCCGAGCAGATCGCGGGCCAGGTACGCGGCGCTCGAGTCGGTGGGCGCGACGAAGTGGCACACGCCGTTGCGCTCGTGCACCCTGGTGCCGCCCAACTGCGCGGCGGTCACGTCCTCGCCGAGCGCCTCGCGGACCACCCCCGGGCCGGTCAGGAACATGCTGGACTCCTCGGTCATCACCACCCAGTCGGTCAGCGCCGGCGAGTAGGCGCCGCCGCCGGCCGACAGCCCGGTGATGATCGAGACCTGCGGGACGCGCCCCGAAAGCTTCACGATGCGGTGGAAGATGCGGCCGTAGCCGCCGAGCGCCGCCACGCCCTCCTGCATGCGCGCCCCGCCGGAGGACACAAACCCGACGACGGGCGCCCGCCTCTTGTCGGCCAACTCGAGCACGCGCACGATCGTGTTCGCGTGCTGCTCGCCGAGCGAGCCGCCCGCGTAGGTCTGGTCCTGGGCGTAGCAGAACACGGGCCGGCCATCGATCGTGCCCGCGCCGGCCAGGACGCCGTCCCCGGGCCGCGCCTTCTCGCCCATCGCGCTCGAGATCGCGTCGGTGCGGATCAGCTCGAGCGAGCCGCGATCGCACAGGGTCTCGAGGCGACCCAGCGCGTCGAGCGTCTCCGTCCGCGGATGTGGGGCGAGGGCGACGCTCATGGCGCGCCTCGCAGACACACCACCGCGTTGTGGCCGCCGAACCCGAACGAGTTCGAGAGCGCGGTGAGGGCGTGCCCGTTCCCGTTGGACAGGGGGCGCGGACCGTCGGGCACGTAGTCGAGATCGAGATCCGGGTCGGGCTGCTCGTAATTGACGGTCGGCGGCGCGACGCGATCGTTGAGGGCGAGGATCGTCGCGATCGCCTCGACCGCGCCGGCCGCGCCGAGCAGGTGCCCGATCACCGACTTGGTCGAGGACACCGGGATGTCGTAGGCGCGCTCGCCGAGCGCGAGCTTGATCGCCTCGGTCTCCGAGCGGTCGTTCAGCGGCGTCGAGGTGCCGTGGGCGTTGACGTAGTCGATCTGCTCCGGGGTGAGCCCGGCGTTCTTGAGCGCGCGCGTGATCGCGGTCGCCGCCGGACGGCCGGTGGGCTCTGGCGCGGTCAGGTGGTGGGCGTCGCCGGTAGCCGCGTACCCGAGCACCTCGCCAAGGATCCGGGCGCCGCGTTCGCGCGCGAGCTCCTCGGATTCGAGCACGAGCACGCCGGCGCCCTCGCCCATCACGAATCCGTCGCGGCGGGCGTCGAACGGGCGGGAGATGCCGGTTGGCGAGGTCGCTTCCATCGCGCCGAAGGCGGCCTTCGCGAGCGGAGTGAGCGTGGCCTCGGCTCCGCCCGCCACGACTGCCTGTGCCTCTCCACATCTGATCATGCGCGCGGCCTCACCGATCGCGTGGGTGCCCGACGCGCAGGCCGACATCACGCCGAACACCGGACCGCGCAGCCCGTGACGCATCGCGAGGACGCCGGACGCGGCGTTGCCCATGATCAGCGGGATGGCCAGCGGCGAGACGCGCTCGGGGCCACGCTCGCGGAGCGTGTCGCAGGCTGCCTCGAACGTGCCCATTCCACCAATGCCCGACCCGATCACACAGCCGACGTCGGCCGGGTCGGTCGGGGGCGCCTCGCGGTCCCACCCCGCGTCGGCCAGCGCCTGGGCGCCGGCGGCCACGGCGAGCTGGGTGAAGCGATCGCTCCGCCGCGCCTCCTTGGTGGTCATGAACTCGGTGGGATCGAAGTCCGTGCAGGCGCCGACGCCGTCCGCGTAGCCGACCCGGCCGGCCAGCCAGCCCTCGTGCAGCTCGCCGGCCGTGTTGCCGAGCGGCGTCACGGCGCCGATGCCGGTGATCACGACTCGTCCGCTCACGGGGTGCCCCATTCCACGACGGTGGCGCCCCACGTGAAGCCGGCCCCGAACGCGCCGAGCAGCACGCGGTTACCGGTGCGCAGACGGCCTTCGGCCTCCACGTGCGCGAGCGCGAGCGGGAGCGTGGCCGCCGAGGTGTTGCCGTACTCCGAGATGCAGTCGACGACGCGATCGGACGGCAGGCCAAGCCGCTCGCCCACGGCGGCCAGGATCCGCCCGTTGGCCTGGTGGTAGACGAACAGATCGATGTCCTCGAGCCGGACGTCGGCGGCACGCACGGCCTGGACGGTGGACAGCGACAGCCGCGCGACCGCCTCGCGGAACGTCTCGTGCCCGCGCATCTGGATCGTGCCGTTCTCGCGCGGGACGATGATGTGATCTGCGCCCGCGCCGTCGGCGCCGAGCACGATCGGGCCGATCCGGCTCTCCTCGGCGGTGGCACGGAGCACCACCGCGCCGGCACCGTCGGCGAACACCGCGGCGGTGGCGCGGTCCTCGGGATCGGTGATCCGGGACATCAGGTCGGCGCCGATGACCAGCGCGCATCGCACCCGTCCGGACTCGATCTGGGCCGCGCCCACGGCCAGGGCGGAGAGAAAGCCCGTGCACGCCGCGCCGATGTCGAACGCCCCGGCCCGGGTGGCGCCGAGCTCGTGGGCGACCTGCGGGGCCGCGTTGGGCATGACCTCGTCGGGGGTGGCGGTGGCCACCAGCACCAGGTCAACCTCGCCGGCGCTCACGCCGGCGCGCTTCAGGGCCGCCGCGCCGGCGTTGGCGGCATGCGTGGCCAGGCGCTCATCCGAGGCGGCCACGTGGCGGGTCCGGATTCCGGTGCGGCGCACGATCCATTCGTCGGTGACGCCGATTCGCGGCGCGATCTGCGCATTCGGGACCACGGCGTCCGGAAGGCTGATGCCGACTGACGCAATCGCGGCCCCGAGGGGCAGAACCGCCGCGACCGACTCGGTGCACTCGGGCACGGTCACGGTCATGGTTGACACGCTGTCCGATACCGCGCCGGATGCCAACGGCCACGGGGCCAAGACCCGACACGCGGGGGGTCAACTGCGACCCCCCACGGTGGGCGAGATTCCTACGCGCCGGCCGGCGCGACCTGCTCGCGGCTGGTCGCCTGAGGGCCGGTGCGGTCCCATACCGGGCGCACCTCGACCGACCCGTAGCCGACGTTCGGCATGCGCGAGGCATGGTCGAGCGCGGTATCCAGGTCCGGGCAATTGACCAGGTAGTAGCCGGCCAGGAACTCCTTGGTCTCGGCGAACGGGCCATCGGTGAACTGCGTCTGGCCGCCCCGCTCACGCACCGTGGTGGCGACATCGGGCCGCTCGAGCGCGTCGCCGCCCACGAGGACGCCCGCATCGACGAGGGTCTTCGTGTACTCGTCCCAGCGCGGACCCATCTCGGCCATCTGCTCGGGGGTGATCGGGCTGTCCACCGGGTTGTAGATCAGCAGCATGTACTGCGGCATCACGCCTCCTTTGAAGGTTGTCGGCCGCTCGCTTGGGTGGCGGCTTCAACCCTATGACGGGCGAGGGTGTCGCGTTTCGACACATCCCCGTCCGCGACCCCGGAAACGGCTCACTCGGGCGCCGACGGGGGGCGAATGCGCGTCTACCCGGCCCTGGCACCGATTACGGCACACTGGGCGGCCGGCGGGCGCCGAGTGCGGCGTTTTCGGTGCGGGTCCGGGGGCCCTGGGCCTACTCGTCGGGCCCGGCGGCCAGCTCGTCGATCAGCGCGGCCAGCCGGACCAGCAGGTCCGGGGCGAGGTCCTGCTCGGCCTCGGGCAGCGAGGCGTAGAAGGCGCGCTGACGACCCCGCAGCCAGTCCTGCTCCGCGCGCAGTAGATCGTCGCCGCGTTCGGTGAGGCTGACCGCCACCGCCCGGCGGTCCTGGCTCGAGCGGGTTCGCCGGACGATCCCGCGGCGCTCGAGCGCGTCGAGGATCCGAGTCGCCGTGGACGCGCTGATCCCGGCCGCCGCGGCGAGCTCCTGGACCCGGGCCGCCCGGCGGTTGGCCAATCCCTCGAGCAGGCCGTACTGGGAGAGGGTCAGGCCGCCGTCGGCGGCATGCCCGTTGGCCCCCCGCGCGCGGCGCACCGCCTGCGCGAGCGCATCGAAGCCGGCCAGGAAGTCGTCGCTCTCCGGACGTTCGGTTCGCACTTGCCGAGTATACCCTGGCATGCTAATGTTTGGCATGCCAAGCATTTCGGGAGAACCCCATGTTCCGCAACATCCTGGTTAGCGTCGACGGCTCCGATCATTCGCTGCGCGCGCTCGACGAGGCGATCGACATCGCCCGCGTGGGCCGGGGGAGGCTCACGCTGTTGACGGCGGTGAGCCAGCCGCCCGCCTGGGCCGCCTCCGGGATCGCCACCGGCGCCGCCGCGATCTCCGCGCTCGACCTCGAACGCGAGGCCGTGCAGGTGATGCGCGACGCGGTCAACCGCGTGCCCGACGACGTTCCGGTCACCACGCTGATCAGCCGCCGGCCGGTCCGATCGGCCCTGATGAAGGCGGTGGCCTGCGGCGAGTACGACCTGCTCGTGATGGGCTCGCGCGGCCGCCGGGCACTGGCCGCCTCACTGCTCGGCAGCGTGAGCCACTACGCGCTCAACCACAGCCCGATCCCGGTGCTCATCGTCCACGATGACGGGACGCAGACGCGGTCCGCACCGGCCGGGCGCGAGGTGCCCTCGCAGGACCCGCCGGCCGAGCCGAACGGGCCGGCGATCGTGCCGGCGTAGCTGACTTATGACCCAGGCGGCGCGCGCGCACCGCCACCGAGCCGCTCCGGCGCCAGGGCAGACACCATCGCGGCCGCGCCGGCGGCCCGCCCACGCAATCGCGCGGCCCAACGAGCCTCACTTCGGCGGTGCGCTTGGTTCTAACGTCAACCGGGCACGAACGCGAATCATAGATCCGCCGGCAAGCCGCCGGCAGACGCTCGACGGTCGCCGCGGGTCAAGCGCCCTGCGCACGCGCGCGTCCGAGCTTGCGCGCGCGCTCAGTGGCCGTGCGACGGCCTGGTGAAGACCCTGCGTGCGACCGGTGCGTCGTTGCCGGCGCGCTCGTATTCGTGCAGGCAGTGCTCGGAGCAGAAATAGAGCCGCCGGCCCGCGATCTCCCTGCTCAGCGCCTTGTCGCGGTCGACCTTCATCCCGCAGACCGGATCCGTGGCGCCGCGGCGCGCGGTGAGCCAGAACATGGCGGTGAAGATCACGAACCCGAGCACGTTGAGCGCGAGCTTGTAGTCGACCTGAATCGAGCTGAAGATGTCCGCGCGCGTCGGGCGCGGTCCGGTCGGGATCAGTCCGAGCGCGCTGAAGATGCCGTCGACGATCAGCGCGGCGATGACCATCGTGACGAACATCAGGGCGGTGATCCGCACCGTGAACCTCGTGCCGTAGTACTTGCGGTAGATCAGGAGGATCGGGATCACGATCAGGTCGGCGAACAGGAACGCGAGCACGCCGCCAAACGAGATGCCGCCGGACCACAGCACGGCCGCGAGCGGGACGTTGCCGACCGAGCAGACAAAGCTGATCACGGCGATGATCGGGCCGATGAGCACGCTCTCGATCGTCGGCAGCGGCGCCGGCGCGTTCGTGATGAACAGCTTCTCGAAGAAGCCGTTCCCGAGCTGGGCGATGAACCCGGCGAGCAGGAACCCGAGCGTGATCTCCTTCCAGAGCATCTGCCAGTCGCCGCGGAAGTTGTGGGCGACGTCCGACCACGCCCGCACCGAGGTGAGCCGGTCGCGCCACGGCAGCTGCTCGCCGGCCGCGTGATGCTGATGGCCGGTGTCGGCGCTCACGGCGTGCTCGCGGGCCTGTGCCTCGAGCCGCGGGCTGACGAACAGCCGCAGCAGCACGGTCATCAGCACGATCATCACGATCCCGCCGACGTACTCCGCCAGCGTGAACTGCCAGCCGATCAGGACCCACAGGACGAGGCCGAGCTCCCACACCAGGTTGGTCGAGGCGAATTGGAAGGCCAGCGCCGACGCGGCTGACGCGCCTTTCTGAAACAGCGACTTGGCGATCGCGATGGCCGCGTAGGAGCAGGAAGAGGAGGCCGCGCCGAGCCCGGTCGCCCAACCGACCGAGCGGGCGCCCGAGCCGCTCATCAGCCCCTCGATCCGCTCCCTCGGCACCCACGCCTGCACGATGGCCGAGATGGCAAACCCGAGCACCAGCGCCCACCACACCTCCCAGGCCATCAGGAATGAGTCCCTGAGGCCGTGCCAGATCACGTTGAGCACGTCCATCTCTCAGAGGCTACCAAATACCCCCAGGGGGTAGGGGTAACTTTGATAGACTGCCTGGCATGGCAAAGACTCAGGCGCCCACCAGGGGCTACACGGCAACGAAGGACCAACTGCTCGCGCGTCTGGCGCGAATCGAGGGGCAGATCCGGGGGATCGAGGGGATGGTGCAGGACGACCGCTACTGCATCGACGTCCTTACCCAGATCAGTGCCGCTCAGGCCGCGCTCGACAAGGTCGCGCTCGGTCTGCTCGACGACCACGCCCACCACTGCGTCCTCGGCGCTCGCACCGCCCAGGAGCGCGACGAGAAGACCGACGAGTTGATGGCCGCGGTCGGCCGTCTGATGGGCCGGGGCTGAGGCGCCGCTGACCGACGAGGTCTCCCTGCGATGATGCTCGGGGCCGTGATCCCGGGGAAAGGAGAGCAGGTGAAGATCGCAGTGGTCGGTAGGGGAAACGTCGGCGGCGGGCTCGCCGATCGGTGGGAAAAGGCCGGGCACGATGTCGAGCGGTTCGGGCGCGACGGCGGCGACGCGAGCGACGCCGAGGCAGTGCTGATCGCGTGTCCGGGACCTGCGGTCCCCGGGATGTTCGACACGGTGAGCGGACTGGACGGCAAGACCGTGATCGACGCCACCAACCTGATCGGGGCACAGCCGCCCGAGGGCTTTGCCTCCAACGCGGAGTACATCAAGTCGAGGACCGAGGGCCCCACGGCCAAGTCGTTCAACCTGAACTTCGCCGCGATCTACGACCAGATCGCCGAGGCAAACGCGCGGCCCAGCAACGTCTGGTGCGGCGACGACGAGGCTCGCGCGGTGGTCGAGCAACTGACCCGCGACGCCGGCTATGACCCGATCTACGCCGGCGGCTTGGAGAACGCTGCGATCTCGGAGAGCGCGCTGCGGTTCCTGTTCGCGATCGCCCAGGGCGGGATGGGTCCGTTCTTCTACCGGATGGCGGCGCCGGGCCAGTTCTAAAGGCCCGGGTTTCTAAGATCGAGGACATGCGCCTTTCCGTCCTCGACCAGTCGCCGATCTCCGAAGGCTTCACCGGCGCCGACGCGCTGCACAACACGATCGATCTCGCCCGGCTGGCCGACGAGCTGGGCTATCACCGCTATTGGGTGGCCGAGCACCACGGCGGCCCGATGCTGGCCGGGCCCAGCCCCGAGGCGCTGATCGGTCCGATCGCCGCGGCCACCGGCGCGATCCGGGTCGGCAGCGGCGGCGTGATGCTCCCCCAATACAGCCCGCTCAAGGTGGCCGAGACATTCACGGTGCTTGCCGGGCTGTTCCCCGGCCGGATCGACCTGGGGATCGGGCGCGCCGCCGGCACCGACCCGCTGACCACGTTCGCGTTGCAGCGCGACCGCCGGCAGGCCGCCCCCGACGACTTCCCCCAGCAACTCGCCGAACTGCTGGCCTACTTCGACGACAGCCTGCCCGCCGATCACCCGTTCCACCGCCTCGCCGGGACCCTCCCGGGCCGCCCCCAGCTTCCGAAGACCTGGCTGCTCGGCTCCTCGGCCCAGAGCGCGATCTGGGCCGGACAGCTCGGGCTCCCCTACGCGTTCGCGGACTTCATCAACGCCGAGGGCTCCGAGATCGCCAAGCTCTACCGCGAGCGCTTCGAGCCCAGCCGGGACCTCCAGGCGTCCAGGACCGCGGTCGCGGTCTGGGCACTCGCCGCGCCGACCGAGGACGAGGCCGTCTACCTCTCGACCAGCAGCCGGATGTCGTTCACGCTGCTGCGCCGCAACCAGCTGATCCCCGTGCCGCCGCCCGAGAAGGCGGTCGAGTTCCTCAAGCGCGAGGGCAAGCCGCTGAACGGCACGCGCCCCGGCCGGCGCTCGATCGTGGGCTCGCCCGAGAAGGTGCGGGCCGAGATCGAGGCCGTGGCCGTCGAGTACGGCGCCGAGGAGGTCATCGTGGTCACGATCACCCACGACCACCAGGCCCGACGGCGCTCCTACGAGCTGATCGCCGAGGCGTTCGGCCTCGAGCCGCGCGCGGTCAGGGCGACGCCAGAGCTCGCGTCGCCGCGTTGACCAGATCGGCGGCCATCGAGTCGCCTACGCCGCCGAGCGGGACGAACCGCGGCACGTCGAGGTTCGCGGCGAGCCGCAACTCGATTCGCGTGCTCTGAGCACCGTCGACGCTCCAGGTCACGTCGAAACGCTCCCTGTCGGAGGACTGGTGCGGGATCCGCGTGAGCGCGACCGTGCCGCCCGCGTCGACCTTCACGGCGAACAGCAGGTCGAAGTCGCGGGTCAGCGGCCCCCGCTCGACGTGAAGCTTGGCCCGGGCCCGAAACGGGTGCCCGGCGCCGTCGCGCTCGAGCACCTCGGCCTCCCTGACCAGGTCGCCGGCCCAGCGCGGATACGCGTCGATCGCCTCGAGCAGCGCGAGGGACTCCGCCGGCGATGCGGTCGTGGTCGCCGAGGCGTTCCCGGTCAGTTCCTTCATGCAGTGCGGAAGTTACTCCGCCGTCGCGGTCTCTAGCGAGCGACCGGTGGCCCTGATGCCGAGCAGGATCAGCCCGCCGGCGACCACGCCGCTGATCGCCATGACCAGGAAGGCCGACGAGAAGCCCCAGGCCGAGTTGGCGCCGAGCACGATCAGCGGAGCCAGCGCCCCGCCGACGTGGCCGAGTCCGTCGGTCAGCGCGACGCCCGTGGCGCGCGCGCTGGTGGCGAAGTGCTCAGCGGTGTAGGTGTAGAGCATCGGGACGAACAGGCCGATCGTGGCCGACGCGATGAAGCCGAACACGATGATGATCGCCGGCGAGACGAAGTAGCCGATCACGAACAGCGAGATCGCCCAGATCACCGCGAACAGCGCCAGCGAGAACTTGCGCTCGAAGCGGTCACTGAAGTGCGTGGTCGCGTAGGCGCCAAGCAGGAAGCCGATCCCCGATACGACCAGATACGTGGTGCTGTCGGCCAGGCTGTAGCCCTTGTCGGTGAACAGAGTCGGGGCCAGGGTCAGCCAGCCGTAGTTGCCGATGTAATAGACGAACCAGATCCCGACGAACAGCGCGACGCGGCCGACCATCGGGCGGCGCAGCAGCGCGGCGATCGGGACTCGCTCGGCCGGCGCCTCGTCGGCCACCGGCTCAGGCTCGGGCAACCGGTCGGCGTCGATGTTCTCGAGCGCGGTCTCCTCGGCCGTCGCCACGACTTCCCGGGCCTCTTCGGCGCGGCCCTGCGAGACCAGCCAGCGCGGCGAGGGCGGCAGGCCGCGGCGCATGAACAGGATCGTCACGCCGCCCAGCGCGCCGATCAGGAACAGGATGCGCCAGCCGGAGGCGAACGTCGGCACGAGCCCGCGCGCGACGAACGGCACCACGGCGAAGCCCGCATAGGCCGCGGTGGTCGCCCAACTCGTGTACCGGCCGCGCAGACGCGCCGGTGACAGCTCGCCGATGTACGTGGTGACCGCGGCGATCTCCGCTCCGATGCCCAGCCCGGCGATGAACCGGAAGATGATCAGCTCGGTGACGTTGGTGCTCACCGCGGCCAGGATCGTGCCGACGGAGAACACCGCCACCGAGATGCTGAGGCTGAGCCGGCGACCCCATTTGTCGGCGATCGTCGAGTCGGCGAACGCGCCGATGATGTAACCGACCAGGCTGCTGGTCACCGACAGGGTGACGGTCGCCTTGGAGACGTTGAACTGCGTGGCGATGACCGGCGCCGCGAACGAGATCGTGACGATGTCGAAGAACGCGAAGAAGTAACCCGCGCCGACGATCCACAGGAGCTTGCGCTCGTACGGCCAGACCGGGAGGCGGTCGAGCCGCGCGGTGACACTGTCCTTGTCACGCCGACCCCCCAATCTCGAACGTCCCGTCCGACCACCGTGCGGAGCTACGTGTGACATGGCTCAACCTCCCTTTCCGCAGAAAGGCCTACCCGACACCGGCGCACAAAAAACTGGGCGCGGGGCCGCGCCGATTGCGCGGCCGGCGCGGCGCTAAGAGGCGTCTGAGGGCGACTCGCCGGCGGCGAGCAGCTCCTCCGGCGCGTCCACGACGGTCAACATGTCGCGCACGCCGGTCAGGGTCAGCACGCGTTCAACCTGGTCGGCCCCCCGCACGAGGGCGAAGCGCCGGCTGGTCTCCTGGGCTCGCTGATGAGCGCCCAGCAGGACCCGCAAGCCGGTTGAATCCATGAACTCGATCTGGCGCAGATCGAGGATCACGAGCTCCGCACCGGACGCCCAAGCGTGGTTGAGCCGCTCCTCGAGCTGGGGGCTGGTGCGCAGGTCGAGCTCGCCACTGGCGGCGAGGATCCAGGCCGATCCCTCGCTTCGCTCCTCTACGTTGAAATCGCTGTTCACAGCTGGTTCGCAACCCCGCCAACGGAGACGACCCGGAAAGCTACCACCCCGTAGCCCCGGCGTATCAGTTCGGCTCGGCCCACTCGGTGCCGACGATCCGCTGGCCACTGCGCTCGGTGACCGACAGGTGCAGCGCCCCCGGCACGACGACCTCGGGCGAGAGCAGCTCGACGCCATCGGGGACGTCGTCGGGGACCATGCCGGTCGCGGTGGCGCCGCCGGGGAGCAGCAGGTTGATCACCACGCCGGTGCCTTCGAGCTCCTGCGCCCACACCTCGGTCATCGCCTCGAGCGCCGCCTTGGAGGGGCCATACGGTGAGAAGCCGCGGCGGACCATCGTCTGACGATTGATCGTGACGTTGATGATGCTCCCCCGCCCGGCCGCCCGCATGTGGGGAATCACCGCGCGTGTCATAAAAAAGACACCCACCGTGTTGGTTTCCATCACGATCCGCCAGGCGTCGGGGTCCGCCTCCCAGAACGGCAGCGGCTCCGACATGAACCGCTCGTTGACGAACCGCATCCCGCGCGCGGCGTTGTTCACCAACACATCGATGCGGCCGTTCAGCGCCAGTGCGCGCTCCACGAGGGCATCTACGTCGCGGGACACCGTAACGTCAGCGTGTACCGCCTCGACCTGTCCCTGCAGCGAGCGGCTCTCCTCGGCCACGGCGTCCGCCTCGGCGCGGTTGCGGGCCACGCTGACGATCACCTGAGCCCCAGCCCGCGCGTATCCGAGCGCGATCGCACGACCGATGCCCCGGCCGCCGCCGGTGACGATCGCCACGCGGCCGCGCAGGTCGACGTTCACTCAGTTACAGAGTACGCAGCGCCCGGTCGAGCACGAGCACTTGGGCAGCTCGGCGTGGATCTGCTCGGGGCGCCAGCGGCGCAGCCAGTCGAGCGCCGCGCGCTCGGTGCGGTCCTCGGAACCGCCCGGCCAGCATGCGCTCAGGATCAATGCGGCGAGCCGCCGCGATTCGGTGCCTCCGCGCGGGGCGGCGGAGTCGATGTGGTGGCGGAGTTCCTCGCGAGTCATGGCGCCTCGCGGGAGTGCTACCCGATTTGGAGCCGAAGCTCACAAGCTGCCGGCAATGGGTCGCGGCATGCAGCCCGGTCTCCGCGACCCGCCGCCGGCGGCTGCTCACGTGTGCTGCGGAACCTTCGCGATCGCGTCGCTGAAGATGCCCATCTGACGAGCCACGCCCTCGTTCGTGTAGCCCTCGATGTGGCGGAGACCGTCGACGATCATCATCGCGTCCGCCGTGCTGCGCACGAATTCCTCGTCCTGCCGGAGCGCGTCGATCTGCGCCGCGCTGCCGTGCACCGCGACGTAGCCGTTCAGATCTGGGTTCGGCGTGAGCAGCGCGACGTCGAATGACTCGATGCGCCCCTCCTGCTGCATGCGGCCGAGCAGCCCGATTGCGTCGTTGAACACCTCCAGACTCCGCTCCTCCCTGCCGCGGACTGGTGCGCCCCAACTGATGAACAGCATCCGGTCGGCCATGCCGACTCCTTCCTGTTGCGGCCCGGTCGCCCGGCCGGGCCTGGCAACCCCGACTCTCTCACCCGGCTCCGGCCGGCGCAAGTGCCGCGATCAGGCCGGCACGGTCGCGAGCGCGACCACGTCGGAGACCACCGGCGCGAGCCGTGACCACGTCTCGCCGGCGTCTTCGGTGAGGAGCAACGATCCGCCGCGCAGCCCGACGAGCAGCCGACCGGACTGCGCGGGCAACGTGGCCAGGGCGTACGGCATCCGCCGCAGCGCCGGCTCGTCTTCCCAGGTGTCGATCGCCGACCAGCCGTCGCCGTCTGCGCGCAGCAGTCTGGCCTGGCCGTCGCCGCGGCCGTGAGCCGCGTACGGGCCGCGGCTCACCGATGCGTACCAGAGGTCCGGATCGGCGGGATCGGCCGCGGTGGCCCAGGCGTAGTGGCGGTCGAGGCCGCCGTCGAGCCGGCGCCAGCTCTCGCCGCGGTCGGGTGAGACCGCGATCCCCTGTCCCGCGACCTCGTACAGGCGCTCGGGCGCGAGCGGATGGGTGAACAGTTGGTGGGCGTCGCTGTGCGCCTGCGGGTTGTGGTCGATCCATGTCTGGCCGCCGTCGGCCGAGCGGATCACGCCGCCTAGCTCGATCCCGACCGCGAGCGAGTCGGGGTCGGCTGGGTGCAGCGCGATCGTGCTCACGTGATGGGTCCACGGCCTCGGGGGGAAAGACCAGCGTGGCTCGCTCGGCACCCGGCGCAAGGCAGGCAGCAGCTGCCAGGTCGCGGCGCCGTCCTCGGAGCGGTAGAGGTTGCTCGGTTCCGTCCCCGCGTACACGACCGATACGCCCGCCGCTCGATGCGATCGGGAGACCGCGACGGAGGTCACGCGCCGATCGGCGATGCCTTCCCACGAATCGCGCCAGGTCTCGCCGCCGTCGGCGCTCGCGTACAGGCCGTCGTCGAACGTGCCGACGTACACGCGCTCCGGGTCGTGCGGGTCGACCGCCACGCACGTCGGCGCCGGGACGGTTAGCACGGTCCGGGCGTCCTGCGCACGCCCCCCGGTCAAGGTGAGACGTACAACCTCACGACCCGTCACGACGAATATGCGCGCGGACTCAGGCATCAGTGGGCCCTCCGCGCATTCTGGGCGCGCTCGTAGGCCATCCGGAACAGCTCGACCGCTTCGTTCGCCTCGTCGGGCGAGCGGATCGAGATCGTGATCCACCCGGAATCCGGCAGCACGTGGTGCGGACGCGCGCGACCTTCGCCGATCAGCTGATCACGCACGCGGCGTGGAAACGGGAGGTCGGCGATGCGGTCGCCGTGGAGATGGCCGAGCTCCCGCCGGCCAACCCGGAACTCGACGCCGCCGAATCGGTGTGGCGCGGCCTCCACGCCGGGCCAGGACTGCACCACCGTGGCTATCTGTTCGCCTGTGTTCATGCCTACGCACACTAGGCGCCGTGCGGCGCGCCCACCAGAGGCAATTGGTCCTAGTACGTTGGTCGCATGGCCTCGGCGCGGCGCAGCTTCGACATCGTGATCGTCGGTGGTGGGCACAACGCGCTGGTCGCAGCGACGCTGCTCGGTCGCGCCGGTCAGTCGGTCGTGGTGCTCGAGCGCCGCGAGGAGCTCGGCGGCGCCGCCGTATCGGCCCGGCTGTTCCCCGAGTTCGATGCCCGCGTCTCGCGCTACTCCTACCTGGTCAGCCTGTTCCCGGCCGCGCTCCTGCGCAGCCTCGGCGTGTCGGTCGAGCTGCGCGCTCGCCGGATCGCGGCGCATCCACCGGTCGACCTCGATGCGGCGTGGCAGGCGATGCTGGCCCGCGTCGCCGAGCGCCTGTTTCCGACGTTGATCGAGCCGTTGCGCTCGCGTGAGGAGATGCGTCGGGTTTTCGACGACGACGCGGCGTGGGACGCGCTGTTCGAGACGCCGCTGTCCGAGTTGCTGGAGCGGACGTTCGATTCGGACCTGAGCCGCGGGACGGTTCTGACCGACGCGCTGATCGGCACGTTCGCTCCGGCCGACGATCCCGAGCTCCGCCAGAACCGCTGCTTCCTCTACCACGTGATCGGCGGCAGCTGGGACGTGCCGGTGGGCGGCATGGGGGCGCTGACCGCTGCGCTGGGGGATGCCGCCCGGAGCGCCGGCGCCGAACTGTTCACCCGCGCCGAGGTCGTCGGGATCGCCACCGACGGCCAGGCCGCGGAGGTCAGCTGCGCCGACGGCCAGGTCTACGCCGCGCGGCACGTGCTGTCCGGCGTGGCGCCTCACATGCTCACCCGGCTGCTCGGGGCGTCTGCGGCTGATGGACGCCCCGAGGGCGCGCAGCTCAAGATCAACATGCTGCTCTCCCGCCTGCCCCGCGTGCCCGGGACCACGCCCGAGGACGCGTTCACCGGCACGTTCCACGTCAACGAGGGCTACGAGCAGCTCGAGCAGGCCTACCGGCAGGCCTTCGCCGGCGAGATCCCATCGCTGCCACCGTGCGAGGTCTACTGCCACTCGCTGACCGATCCGACGATCCTGTCGCCCGATCTGCGCGCGCGTGGCGTTCACACGCTCACGTCGTTCGGGCTGCACATGCCGGCCCGGCTGTTCGCCGATCCCGACGCGAAGGAGCGCGCGGTCGCCGCCACGCTGCGCTCGCTGAATTCCGTCTTGGACGAGCCGATCGAGGAATGCCTGCTCGGGATCGAGTCGCTCACGCCACGGGAGCTCGAGGCCGAGCTCGGGCTACCCGGCGGTCACATCTTCCACCGCGACCTGGCCTGGCCGTTCGCCGAATCCGACGAGGACGTCGGCCGCTGGGGCGTGGAGACCGGTCATCCGAACGTGTGGCTGTGTGGGGCGGGCGCCCGGCGTGGCGGCGGGGTGAGCGGAATCGCCGGCCACAACGCTGCTCGCGCGGTCCTCGAGACGCGATAGCGATGATGGGCCGCCTTCGGCGGCATCCGTGGGGCCGGGTACCCCGTCCGGTCAGAAGACGATGACCGCCCGCCCGCGCAGCCCGCCGGCATCCATCGCGCGATGCGCGTCGGCGGCCCGCTCGGGCGGGTACTCGCCGGCCACCCGCAGCTTGAGCTTGCCGGCCGAGGCCAGCGCCCTGAGCTCCTCGAGCCAGTCGGTCCGCTCGAGCACCTGCGCCACGAACACGGGATGCACGCGCACCCCGCGGTCCTCGACCTCCTCGCCGTCCCAGCCGCGCACGAACACGATCTGCCCGCCGTCGCGAACCGCTCCGAGCGCGTCGCGGTAGAGCAGGGCCGTGTCGTACACGCCGTCGGCGCCGTCGGGGGCGACCGCGCGGACCGCGCCGGCGAAGTCATCCGAGCGCGGCACCACCTCGTCCGCCCCGAACCCGCGGACGAGCTCCTCGTCCTCGGGCTTGGCATCGGCGATCACCCGCAGCCCGCGTTCCTTGGCCAGCGGGATCACGTAGGAGCCGAGCAGGCCCGCGCCGCCGGCCACGGCCAGCGTCTCGCCCGATTGCAGCCCCATCATGTCCAACCCCCGCATCGCGGTGAGGCCGTTCATCGGCAGGGTCGCGGCCTGGACGAGCGAAGCGCCGTCGGGGATCGGCACCACCGAGGCGGCCGGCACCACGAGCAGCTCCTGCTGGGCACCGCCCTCGGCCCGGCGCGGGCTGACGGCGGCCATCACCTGATCGCCGACATGCAGCCGGTCGACGTCGGGGCCGACCGATTCGACCACGCCGGCGGCGTCCATCCCGGGCACCCAGGGCGGATCGAGGTCGGGTCCGCCGCCGCGCTGGCGCAGGCCGATGTCGGTCGGGTTCACCGCGGCCGCCTTGACCGCGATGCGAACCTCGCCGGCGGCCGGCTCGCGTGCGGGGCGGTCGGCGACTTCGAGGACATCCGGGTCGCCCGGCTGGGGGATCGCTACGGATCGCAAGTCTGTGAGACCTCCTATTCGCGGTTGAGTGAGGCGATGATCAACGAGGCGTGGATCTCGTCCTCGCTGTTGACAATCCAGCGGCGAGCGCCGTCGCGCAGCACTCGCATGACACCCGGCTGGGCCGGCGAGCGGTACTCGATCTCGACGTCGATCGCCTCGAGTTCGCCGCCGCCACCCCCGCTCGCGAGCAACTCCTCTTCGAGCGGCTGCAGGTAGGCGGCGTTGTTGACGTGGTCGGCGAGGTCGCATTCGGTGGCGCGAAACCGCCAGGGGATGCTGTCCTCGGTGCCCTCGGGATTCGGATGATGAAGGCGCGCGGTCACCTTCCGGCCGGCGGCCGACTCGCCCCACATCGCGATCTCCTCCTCGGTGATCGGGGTGGGCCGGCCACTGAGCGGATCGAGATGCACCCAGAGCGAGACCACGTCGACCTCGCCCCCCGAGATCGTCGTGCGGCGCTCGGCCCACATCCGGCCCAGGCCGCTGCAGAACGTGGCCAGCTCGAGCCGTTCGCCGAACCGGGGGAAGCGCTCGACGCGCATGCGGGTGCGCCGGACCACCCACGCGGCGCGGCGCGAGAGGCGTGCATCTTCGGCGTCGGCGTAGGCGATGTCCTGGACGAAGCGGGCCAGTGCGTCGAGCCGGACCCGGCCGGTCGGGGCGCAGTCGGCGAGGCCGGGGCGCACCGGCGGCTCGGTGAAGATGCGCCCGCGATCGGGCACAGCGACCATCTCGCTCAGCTTGACCGCCTGCGTGGTCACTACCCGAACAGACGCGGGTCGGCGGTGGCGATGCCGTGCACGCCCAGCCGCTGGAACGAGGCGATCGCGGCCCGCTCGTTGACCGTCCAGGCGTACAGCCGTCCGCCCCGGTCGATCACGTCGCACAGCAGCGCGTCGTCGACCAGGCGGTGCTGGGCCATCAGCGCATCCCAGCGCCCGCTGCGCAGACCGGCCAGCGCGCCCGCCCGCCAGTCCCGCCAGCGGCGGCTCATCCGCGCGATCCGCCCACCGATCGAGATGCCGACCCGGGCCCGGGGCTCGACCGCACGGACCCGATCGATCACGCCGGGCACCTGCGAGGAGATCAACGTCCGCTCGAGCAACGAGGCGTCGCGCAGCCGGTCGAGCAGCGCCGCCTCGCAGCCCACGTGCTTGACGTCCACGTTGAGCTCGACGTCGGTGAAGCGACGGGTGGAAAGATGCCTCAGCGCATCGGAGAGCCGGACGTTGCCGCCACGGCGGGCGTGCAGCACGGTGTGGGCGAGCACCAGCTCACCGTCCCAGGCGCGCACATCGAACTCCACCATGTCGATCCCGACCTCGAGCGCTGCATCGAACGAGGCGAGGGTGTTCGCAGGCGCCAGGGCGCTGGCGCCACCGTGA